>JAGGSN010000114.1 GCA_021159005.1 Candidatus Zixiibacteriota bacterium
TCTTTAAATATCACTAATTCTTTTTTCTTTTTATTATTATATTCATTTCTAGTTTTATATTTTAACTCAATTGCAAAAATTGATTTATCACATTCTACCCAAATATCTATATATTTATCATCAATACATTTTTCTAAACGAATTTTTAGTTCTTTTTTTTATTATGCATCTCCCAAGCCAAAGCATGTTGAAAATCTGCTTCATTATGAAAAATTGGTCGACTTTCACTAAGACTTTCCAAAATTTTTTTCATTATTTATATCCTTTAACATTAGTTCTATATAGGAGTAGGTCGGGTTCCGACCAACGGGAGAAACCCGACACCTCACTCATTCGCCAAACTCTCCTTTAATATCTATTCCATCGGCAACGCCCCATTTGCGTTCAAAAACGTCTTTATTATTTATACCTTCAATATCGTTAAGCAAGTTTTTTCTCTATTTATGTGAGTGGTGTACATCCTCGTGCACTATCTGTGTTGGTAGGCAGGTTTGCCTAAGGCGAACACTAAACACATGAAACATATCGGGTTTCTTCCTCCCCATCAAGATGGGGAACCAGAACTACTGCCTGCCCGCTTTCTTCTCCAACATAATCTTCATCCGATAATCCTTGGCCTTCAAGCTATACTTGCCCTCTGGCGCAAGCCGTAGATATGCCTCAAACCATTTCAAGGCGCGGTCAGAATCCTGCTGTTTGTAATAAAGCGTGCCAAGCATGTAGTAGGAATTTGAATGACTGTAAGCCTCTGCCGCCTTATGGAAATTCGCTTCGGCTTTTACGGTATCGCCAGCCGCAAGCTCAATCTTCCCCAGCCCATAATAAGCATCAGCATAGGTCGAATCGGCTATAATAGCAAACTCGTAGCATTGTTTAGCCATCTCATATCGCTGCCATTCATAATGAACATTCCCCAGACGGTAATAACTTCGGGGTTGAATATAGCCTAAGTCTTTCGCCCGATCGTACCAAGTCATCGCCTCATGAAGATCGCCCTGCTCATAATATATATCGCCGATACGCTGGTACGAATCCGAATCCTTAGGATTGAATACAATCGCACCCTCATAATAGACAACTGCGCTGTCGGTTTCATTCAATTTCTCGAAACAGACAGCCATCTGACGGTAAACCTCCGGGTTGCTATCCTGGATTTTCATAGCCTTGCGGAAATGCTTTATCGCCCTCTCGTATTTTCTATTCAGCATCAGCTCATGGCCGGTCTGATAATTATTAAGGAACCGCTCTTCCGGCGGCAATTTAGGTCCGCAGGCGGACGATAATAGAATTCCTGCCGCCCAAAATGCGCAGATTATTTTGGGCATTAATTTTATCATAAAATATATCATGATATATTTTAGCTATTATTATGGAAATTTTCAATATAAATTGCATAATTTTATAATGCGGCAAGGCAATCGCAGGGGCACATGGCAATATCCACACGGATATACATGACCTCCCTAAGCGTTAAAGCACAATATATTACGCCATTATTTTTTTGTTCAGTTATAATATCACGAATTATTATTATTTATAATTTTGGTTGCTAATAATCGTTAGCCTATATTATAATAAAACAAATAATATATTCAAACCGAATGGAGGTATGATGGCTTTTAATAAAACTGAAAAAATCTGGATGAGCGGCAAACTTGTAAATTGGGATGACGCTAATATTCATATTTTATCTCATGTTATACATTACGGTTCCGGGCTTTTTGAGGGTGTCCGATGCTACAAAACACCCAAGGGTCCGGCAATTTTTCGTTTGAGAGACCACACTAAAAGGCTGTTTAATTCGTGTAAAATTTACCGCATGGAAGTTCCCTTCACTATGGCTGAGATTGATAACGCCATTATCGAGCTGATTAGAATTAACAAGCTTGATGAATGCTACATCCGGCCGCTTGTATACCGCGGTTATGAAAGCCTTGGCGTTGACCCGACCGGCGTTCCAATTGAGGTCTGTCTGGCGGTATGGCCATGGGGAAAATATCTGGGTCCGGAAGCTTTAGAGAAAGGTGTGTCTGTTTGCGTTAGTTCATGGCGCCGCAATGCTCCCGGAACGATGCCGACAATGGCAAAAGCCACTGCTAATTATATGAACTCCCAGCTTATCAAGCTGGAGGCTATCAATCACGGCTATGTTGAGGGAATTGCATTAGATGCAATCGGTCATGTATCCGAGGGTTCCGGTGAAAACCTGTTTATTGTCAGTGACGGCGTGCTGATTACGCCGCCGTTTGGCGCATCTATTCTGCCCGGCATTACCCGCAATACCGTAATCAAGCTTGCGACGGAAATGGGCATCAAAGTTATCGAGGAAAATATACCGCGCGAAGCGTTATATGTTGTCGATGAAGTATTTTTCACCGGTTCGGCAGCTGAAATTTCACCTATCTCATCAATTGACGGCATAAAAATCGGCGATGGCAAACGCGGTCCTATTACTAAAAAATTACAGGACGCTTATTTCGGCATTTTTGAAGATGGCTTTGATGACAAATATAACTGGCTGACATACGTAAAATGAGAATAGCACTTGGAGCAGACCATAGAGGCTATAAGTATAAAGTAATAATTAAAAACTTATTAATCTCTAAAAACATAGGCTCAGAGGATTTTGGTACATCTTCTGATAAAAGCTGCGATTACCCTGATTTCGGACTGCAAGCCGCCGAGGCGGTCGGCGAACATGTTGTTGAAATGGGTATTGTCATCTGCGGCACCGGCAACGGTATGGCAATGACTGCGAATAAAGTCAAGGGTGTTCGTGCCGCTTTAGCAATTAATCCTGAGATGGCACGCTTAGCAAGAGCGCATAATGACGCCAACATGTTAGTCCTTTCGGAGATGTTTACTCCCGAGGACCAGATAGAAGCGATACTTGACACTTTTTTAAATACCAATTTTGAGGGCGATCGGCACGCGCGGCGAGTCGATAAAATAATTAAATACGAAAAAGGATGATTTTATGTCATACATTAAAGACGTAGACCCGGAAATATACGAGGCTATACGCAATGAGGCAAAACGTCAGCATGGAGGGCTTGAATTGATAGCTTCCGAGAACTTTGTAAGCGAAGCGGTAATGGAAGCGATGGGTTCGGTGATGACCAACAAGTATGCCGAGGGCTATCCGGGCAAACGCTATTATGGAGGCTGTACCTATGTCGATGAGGCTGAGATTTTAGCTCGGCGGCGGTGCGTGAAACTGTTCGGCTGTGAACGCGCCAATGTCCAGCCGCATTCCGGCTCGCAAGCTAATATGGCTGTATACATGGCGTTCTTAAAACCCGGCGATACCATGCTCGGCATGAACCTGTCGCATGGCGGACACCTTACTCATGGACACCCGATCAATTTTTCCGGCAAGCTTTATCATGTGGTGCCGTACAATGTGAACAAAGAAACCGAGGTTATCGATTATGATGAACTGATGGATGTCGCAAAGAAAGCTAAGCCGAAAATGATAGTGGCTGGCGCATCGGCTTATCCGCGGTTCATCGATTTCGAGAAGTTTCGCGCGGTTGCTGATGAGGTTGGCGCTTACCTGATGGTTGACATCGCTCATATTGCGGGTTTGATTGTCGCCGAACTGCATCCCTCGCCTATCCCTTATGCCGATTTCGTTACCAGCACCACGCATAAAACATTGCGCGGTCCCCGCGGCGGGATAATTATGTTTAAGAAGAAGTATATGAAGGAGATTAACCGCGAGGTCATGCCCGGTATTCAGGGCGGGCCGCTTATGCATACTATCGCCGCTAAGGCTGTCGCTTTCAAGGAGGCGATGCAGCCGGAGTTCAATGAATACCAAAAACGGGTTGTGGAAAACGCCAAAGTCTTAGCTGAGGATTTGAAGAACGCTGGTTTCCATGTTGTTTCCGGCGGCACGGATAACCATCTGATGCTGTTAAGTTTTGTCGAGCAGGGATTGACCGGCAAAGAGGTCGAGGAAGCGCTTGAGCAAGCCGGCATCACGGTAAACAAAAACACGGTGCCGTTCGACCCGCAGAAGCCGTTTATCACCTCCGGCATACGTATTGGCACGCCGGCGATTACCACGCGCGGCATGGGTATTGAGGAGATGCACATAATCGCCGATTTCATCACGAAGGTTATCAACAACCTCGGCGATGCGGATGTCATCGGCCGGGTGCGTGATGATGTCGGGCAGTTGTGCGAGAATTTCCCGATATATAGAAGGCAGCGGAATGGGGTTTGAGGTGATGATACATGTTTGGTTTATAAGAAAATATGCCAAGTTAGTAGGGCAGAAGTCCCCGACTTCTGCCTATTCGGGATAGCATGTAGAATGGAGATATCAGGACGAATGTTTGAACCTACCAGTTTGTTGGAATACTGATGATTTTATAAATGTGAGTGCCGAATAGGCAGGTCTCGTCCGCCTCAGGCGGATGCCCTACTTTGTTGCTAACAGCAAACCACCCACCTCACCCCAAAATATATATTGCAATTACATAGCGGATGATTATATGATATAATACCCTATCAAACAATGATGAGGAAAGAACAATGGCAATAAATAGACGCTCATTTATCAGATTATTAGGCACAAGCGCTATAGCCGCATCATTGCCGAAATCGGTCTATGCCTTAGATGCCGAACCTGTTCCCGAAATATCGTTTGTTCAGCTAACCGATACGCATATCCCGGATGAAAGCGGTATCGAGAGAACAACAAAGATCATTGATAAAATTAATAACCTCTCACTGCCATACGAATTTATAATTCATACAGGCGATATATCCAACGGACATGGCAAAGCTGAGGATATGGAGCAAGCGAAAAGCCTTTTGAAGTTTGCCAAGACAATCTACTTTGTGCCCGGAAATTGGGATGTTACTTTTGACCACCCCGAAGAATTCGAGCCGATATTTGAAAAATATTTCGGACCATGCAATCAATCGATATCGCCCGCGTCCGGTCTGCGTATGGTTTTATTCAACAGCCAATCTCTTTCGGATAGGGCAAATTCATCTGTTAGAGACAACGCATTCAGACAGCTTGAGAAAATGCTAAATCCATCGATGCCCACAATCTTGTTTTGTCATGCAACCGGTCTGCCTGATTTCTACAGCAACGAGATGCATACCGGCTGGAAAGCGGAAACTTTGACCAGGTGGGCTGATATGATGAAACAGGGCGGCGTCTTTGCGGTCTTAGCCGGACATTTCCATAGAGATGAATATCATTTGCTTGATGATATTCCATTTTTTATAAGCGCTCCGGTAGTTGGCTGGTGGGGCAGACAATCGACTTTTCGTCACTGGACTTTAAAAAGCGGGGTGCTGACTTATAGGACGATATATGTGTAATTTTCACAAAACAATTAGTAATGCAATTCAACCTACCTAAGGCGGATGCCCTACTTGGCTGGTATGATGTTTTTAGGTATGGGATATTGAAAAATGGATTTAACTTTAGCATCCGTAGGTTCGGATGCCAATGACGGAGAACCGATATGAAAATGAGAAAACCATTGCCGCCTACATATTTTATAACATCTCTAATATTAACAGCGGCATTGCATCTATTTCTTCCTGTAATTCAATTGATTCATTCTCCCTATAGATATGGAGGGATTATATTGATTATTTTTGGAATATGGATAAACCTCCGAACTGACAATTTATTTAAAAGATATAACACTACAGTTAAGCCTTTTGAAAATTCATCCGCCATGATTACAGAAGGTCCGTTTCGTTTTACGCGTAATCCCATGTATTTAGGTATGGTGTTTATTTTATTAGGCGCGTCAATTGTTTTGGGATCATTAACTACATTTATTATACCGGCTGCTTATTATATTTCCGTAAGCATAGTATTTATTCCTGATGAGGAAAAAACGCTGGAAGATGTTTTCGGTAATGAATATTTAAAGTATAAAAAACACGTCAGGCGATGGTTATAGATTGTTATGGAATAACATGCTGGGCGGCTGTAACTGCGATAGCCAGCCATTTTTCGGGCATTATGCCAATCCAGACAACACCAATTAATGAAATAACGATTGCTACCATCAATGAAGGCGAGATGGCAACATCAGTTATCCTTGGCTTCTGAGTTTTCATATACATAGTCATGACAATACGCAGATAGTAGTAAATCGAAACAACACTGTTTAAGGCGCCTATAACCGCCAGCCAGATAAAACCGTTATTAATAGCCGCTTTGAAAATCATAAACTTGCCGATGAAGCCAATCGTGCCGGGTATGCCGCCCAATGAGGCTAAGAATATAGTCATAGCGATTGCGGCAAACGGAAACTGCTGGCCGAAACCGGCGTAATCGGAGATGTTCTCGTAGAACTCTTCGCGTTCGGCAAAGAGTATGATAATCGCAAAGGCGCCGATATTCATAAGAGTATAAGCAAGCAGGTAAAATGTTGCGGATGAGAAACCCTCCTGCCCGCCAACAGCAACGGCAATCAGAACATAACCGACATGGGAAATCGATGAATATGCCAGCATCCTTTTGACATTTTTTTGTGTTAAGGCAAAAATATTACCCCATGTCATAGTTACTGCCGCCAGAATCCAGAAGACATAGGTTAAATCGATAGCCGGATTGCTTATAACAAAAATTCTGAGGATAGCTATTATAGCCGCCGCTTTAGGTCCTGCCGACATAAAGGCGGTCACCGGCGCAGGCGCGCCCTCGTAAACATCGGGAATCCACATATGGAACGGCACGGCTCCGGCTTTGAATGCCAAGCCAACTAAAACAAGTATCATGCCGACGCCAACATAGAAAACCGAGTACTGTTCGCCGGCAGCAACCATAACAGATATATTATTCAAGTTGGTAGTGCCAAAAGCGCCATAGACAAAAGCTATGCCATACAGTAAGAATCCGGAGGCGAATGCTCCCAGAAGGAAATATTTCAGACCGGCTTCACAACTCCGATAACGGTTGCGGTAAATGCCAGCCAACACATATAATGGGATGCTCATCATTTCCAAACCGAGGAATATGGTAATTAAATCGGCGGAGGATGCCATTACCATCATGCCAAAAGTAGATAATAAGATTAACGTATAGAATTCGCCAATTTCCGGGAACTCTCGCTTTTGGTATGTGATAGATAAGAATATAGTAAGGATTGTGCCAAGACAGAATATTATCTTAAAATATGAACTAGCAGGGTCGCAAACGACTAAGCCGAAAAATGAGGTGCTTTCATACCAAAAATTATGAAACACAAACCAGTATAATGTTATAAGCATCCCGACAAATGATATTGCGCCAAGCAGCCATTTATTCCGCTTGGGTAAAAATAAATCAACAAGCAATACTATAGCCGCAGTTATACATACCGTTATTTCGGGATATATTGTCGCCCACTCTATATTGACATTCGGGATCATTTAATTTCCTCCCGCTCGGTATCTGCGTCGGTCTCAAGTTCTTCGAGCATGTCAATATTCGTAGCCATATCATGTTGGAAATTATAATTTGAAGCTTGATATTTCTGCTCGACATTTTCGACAAGATTTTCAACTGCTGGTTCAATCAAGCTTAGGAACGGTTTGGGATAGAAACCGATCCAGAAAACCAGTACGATAAGCGGTGCAAGCAGGAATTTTTCCCGCCAGTTAATATCTTTAAGAACCTTGTTTTTCTCATTATTACATTCGCCAAAGAAAACCCGCTGAATCATCCATAACATATATACCGCGGCAATGATTATACCCAGCGTTCCCAAAACGGCAAAGGTTATATTTGTTTTGAACATGCCCAGCAATATTAAAAACTCGCCGACAAAACCGTTAGTCCCGGGCAAGCCGATAGACGAAAGCGCGATAATCATAAAGCAGGCGGCAAACACAGGCATAACATGAGCAATGCCGCCGAAATCCTCAATAAGCCTGGTGTGACGGCGTTCGTAAATCATGCCGACAAGCATAAACAAAGCGCCGGTAGATATGCCGTGATTGACCATCTGTAGTATCGAACCGGAGATGCCCTGAACATTAAGGGCAAATATACCAAGCATCACAAAACCAAGGTGAGCCACCGATGAGAACGCTACTAAGGACTTAACATCTTTCTGAACAATCGACACTAAACCGCCATAGATAATGCCTATTAGAGCAAGGATGCTTATTAGCGGCATAAATTTATATGCGGCCACCGGAAACAGAGGCAGACAGAATCGGACAAAGCCATAAGTTCCCATTTTGAGCAGGACACCAGCCAGAATAATCGAACCGGCAGTAGGAGCCTCGACGTGAGCATCCGGAAGCCAGGTATGGAACGGGAACATCGGCACTTTGATGGCAAAGGCTATGGCAAAGGCGCCAAAAAGCCATAATTGAGTAGTCGCCCGAATCGGCAAATCGAGCATAACCGTAAAGTCGAATGTATGTATGCCGGTATATTGATAGTTTAGGTAATAGATGAAAATTATCCCTAACAACATTAAGAGCGAACCGGCCATTGTAAACAAAACAAACTTAATAGCCGCATATATGCGCCGCGCTCCGCCCCAGACGCCGATTATGAAATACATCGGCAGAAGCATGACCTCCCAGAAGACGTAAAACAAGAACAGGTCGAGCGCCATGAATACACCCAGCATGCCGACCTCCATAATCAAAAAGGATATCATAAACCCTTTGACTTTTTCGGTTATAGCTGTCCATGTGGAAGCTATTGAGATAATGCTGATAAATGTGGTCAGTAGTATTAACAGTATTGAAATCCCATCAACGCCGACATGATATTCGATACCTACCGAGCTAATCCAGGGCAATTTTTCTACAAATTGAAAATTAATATCGGAACTGTCGAACCTCGAAACGAGAACCAACGAAAGCACAAAATTAGCAAACGAGAACAGCAATGCGGTAATTCTAAGCAGGTTCTTCTTCTCTTTGCTAATCAATAGAAGCGGAACTATCCCGATAAGGGGTAAAAATATAATCCATGATAAAATCGGCCAGTTTTCCATTAGCTGCGCACCATTTTTAAAGCTAAACGTGATTGTTTTTTGGCAAATAAGTTTACTGTAATGTCAATAGTCCGCCACAGCCAGTAAGGCATCCAGCGGCATAAAGCATAATAAACAAAAGTTGCGCTTAACAATTTGTTAATAATTTTATAAGTGTTCACTATTTTAAAGCCAGCTTCCGTAAATATTGCCCCCAGAGATTCCTCATTGAAACTATGCAGATGAGCATTAATAGGCGTTGGCTTATTGCAGTGAATACAGAGGTAATAAACTATATTTTCATTATATGGAACTGAGACATAAAACTTAGCGCCTTTTTTTAAACATCTCCAAACCTCGGCGGCGGCAGTCTTGGGTTCTTCAATATGTTCGTAAACATCATTAGAAACAGCCCCATCAAAAACGCCTTCTTTGAAAGGAAGCTGATTCAAATCAGCAGCTATGTAAAAGCCTTTATTCTGACTGTCATAATCGTTTTTAATACGCCTCAAATTTTTATCTGAAATATCAACAGATATAATAACTATTCCCTGTTGAAGATATTCGCGGGCAAGCCAGCCATTGCCGGAACCGCAGTCAATCACATAATTGCCCGGCGCGAATTTAATCAGCCTTTCCAGAAACTGCATGCGTCTCTTTTCCTCATTAGCATGAACGGGATTTTCGACATTAAAATAGTCAAACTCCTCAGCATCGGTTCTGTAATGTTTAATACGATCAGTCAGCATATTACCTCAAAATAAAATAGCCTATTAAAAGTATGACGCCAAACAATAACGACAGAGCGTAATTTCGCACCATGCCGGTTTGAACAATCCGGAATCTCTCCGACATAAATCGGAATGATTTAGCCAAGTTGTTAACGAAACCATCAATAATGCGAACATCGAATATTTTCCAGAATATAAGAGAAATGATATACAATGGATTAACAATCGCGAAATCATAAATCTCATCTATATAATATTTATTCAATACTATTTTATATAAACCGCCGGCTTTGATAGCAAGCTGTTTGGGCTTTTCGGGGTTCTTGATATAATATGCAAAGGCAACAAGGATTCCCAGACCTGCGGCAATAATCGATATTATCATAAGCAAATATTCGGTTGATAGCGGAGTATGATGAGCCGCATCATGGCCATGATGAGCAACCGCTAACACCGGCGCTAAGAAATTCTCGAACCAAGCTCCGCCGCCAAGAGCGTGCGGCAAACCTACATAGCCGCCGATGATTGCCAGTAATGCCAGAATATACAGCGGTATGGTCATAACAGGCGGCGATTCATGCAGATGCTTTTCAGCTTCGGGAGTAACTCTCGACTTGCCGTAGAATGTCATAAACAGCAGCCTGAACATATAGAAAGCTGTCAGTATAGCGGTGATTAAACCCAGAAGCCATAACAGTGTGTGCCCCTCATATGCCTTAAGCAGTATCTCATCTTTCGAGAAAAATCCCGATAATAACGGAACGCCGGAGATTGCTAACGTGCCAACCAAGAATATTCTGAACGTATGAGGGATTTTTGATTTCAAACCGCCCATATTGCGCAAGTCCTGCTCGCCTGAAAGGGCATGAATAACCGAACCGGAACCGAGAAATAACAGCGCCTTAAAGAAAGCATGAGTAGCCAGATGAAATATGCCAGCGGCGAAAGCGCCAACACCGCAGGCCAAGAACATATAGCCTATCTGGCTGATAGTCGAATATGCCAGCACACGCTTGATATCATTTTGCACAAGCCCTATAGTAGCGGCAAACAAAGCGGTAACCCCGCCGACAATAGCGATAATGGTTAGAGTAAGCGGAGCCAGCGCAAACAAAGCCGAAAGCCTTGCTACCATGTAAACGCCAGCGGTAACCATCGTGGCGGCATGAATAAGAGCCGATACGGGAGTCGGACCTTCCATAGCATCCGGAAGCCAGACATACAGCGGTATCTGGGCTGATTTGCCGGTAGCGCCAAGGAACAACAAAAGTGTTATCGCGATTACAACGCCGCCGCCAACATCTAAAACATCCGGCGCAATATGAGAAATCTCTTGAATGTTAAGCGTGCCCAGTGTCCAGAATATCAGCATTGTGCCAAGCAGGAAACCAAAATCACCGATGCGGTTTACAATGAAAGCCTTCTTGCCGGCATCCGAGGCTGACTTTTTATGGAAGAAGAAGCCGATAAGCAGATAAGAACATAAACCGACGCCCTCCCAGCCGACAAACATCAAAAGAATATTATCAGCCATCACCAGTAAAAGCATGGCAAACATAAACAAGTTTAGAAATGAGAAGTAGCGTGAATAACCTTTATCTTGTCCCATATAGCCGATTGAATAAACATGTATAAGAAAACCAACGCCGGATACTGCCAAAACCATAACCGCCGCTAAGGGGTCAAACATGAAGCTTACCGAGGAGCTAAACGAGCCGGAAACTATCCAGTCGAACAGCTTTACGTTTATAGCGCGCGAATCGGATGGCATTCCCAATATATCGAAAAAGGCGATAACGCCAAACAGGAACGACATAAACACAGAACCGCAGGCAATAAAACTAACCGCCGGTTTAGGTAATTTCTTATTAGTTAATCCGATTAGCAGGAAACCCGCTAACGGGAACATCGGAATTAAGGCAACAATCGTTTCCATTTATTTTACCGAATCACCATTTCATAATGTTAATATCATCAACGTTGACAGTCTCTTTAGCTCTGAAAATCGAGACTATAATAGCCAGTCCGACAGCAACCTCAGCCGCCGCTACCGCCATCACCAAAAAGATAAACACCTGTCCTGAGAAGTCTTTCATGAAACTCGAAAATGCCATCAGGGTGATATTCACAGCATTCAGCATTAACTCAATAGACATAAAGATAATCAGGACGTTGCGGTTTTTAAGCACACCCCAAACGCCGATGGCAAATAATAAGGCGGATAAAATCAGGTAATGATTTAACGGCGCCATAACTTAGTTGTTTCCTTTCTTACGGGCAATTACCACCGCTCCGATTATAGCGGCCAATAAAAGCACGCCGGTAACCTCAAAGGGATACAGATAATCATAAAAAAGCTTATGCGCAACATTCTCGACATTGCCCATCGACATATCAATAGGCCTGCCGGGCTTGAATGGATACTTGGAGACTGCCAGAACAAGTTGAAGTATCAGCACTAAGCTCAGCACGGCCGAGAATATTCTCTGGAATACTCTCGAATCGAAACCGAGTTCGTCATATTTAAGGTTCAGCATCATTATAACAAACAGGAACAGGACGATAATCGCACCGGCATAAACAATGATTTGCAGAACACCGATGAATATCGATCCAAGCTGGACAAACAAACCGGCAATACAGCACATTGCAACAACTAAATATATAGCAGATGTTACCGCATTCTTGCGAGTTACTACCATAATTGCACTGGCTAAGGCTGCTGCCGCAAGCATGTAAAATACTACAATACCCATATCTTAGTGAAGCCCTTCTGCAGGTTTTTTAAATTGAAATTTATCCTGCCGCGTGAAGGGTTTGTACAGTTTCGCAACCCGGTCTTTTTCGATTTTATCGTAATTTGCCAACAGCATTTCCTTATTATACAAAAAATCACTGCGGTTTTCAGCAGAATATTCAAATTCATGGCCTAAGAATATCGCTTCCTCGGGGCATGCCTCCTCGCAGAAACCGCAATAGATGCATCTTAGCTCATTTATCTCGTATATTTTTGCGTACCTCTCCCCTGCTTCATTTTCAGCCGGCTCCATGTAGATAGCATCAGCCGGACAGGCGGCGGCGCATAGGCCGCAACAAACACATCGCTCAGCGCCATCGGTATAGCGGGTAAGATAATGCAAGCCGCGATAACGCGCTTCAAATTTCGGTTTTTCATCGGGATATTGCTCGGTTACTTTCTTGCGGAATATATAACGGAAAGTAATCGACATTCCTTTCGGAATCGCAAAAAATACTGATCTTAAAGAACCCCACATATCCATTCACCTCATAGAAGCATTATCAACGCTGTTACAATCACGTTAATCAGGGCAAGCGGGAAAATAACTAACCAGCCGAATCGCATAAGCTGGTCGTAGCGGAAACGCGGCAGCGTCCCTCTTACCCAAACATAAATAAACATAAACACTACTGCCTTGATAAAAAACCACACTACAGGCGGTAGATACGGTCCAGCCCAGCCGCCGAAGAAAATACTGGAGGCAATCATCGAGACAATCAGCATGTGCGTATATTCGCCGAGGAAAAACACACTGAATTTCATGCCTGCAAATTCCGTATGGTAGCCCGCTACAAGCTCCGACTCGCATTCGGGAAGGTCGAACGGCAGGCGATTTGTTTCGGCAAGAGCGCTCACAAAGAACAGGAAAAAAGCCACCGGTTGTTTAAAGAAATACCAGTCAAGAATCGAGCCGCTTTGCAAGCGGACTATTTCGGCTAACGAGAATGTTTGGGCGAGCATTAAAACGCCGACTACCGACAATCCCAAGCCTATTTCGTAGCTTATCATCTGAGCCGAGGCGCGCAAGCCGCCCAAAAGCGAATATTTGGAATTAGCCGACCAACCGGCAAACACAGCGCCATAAACAGACAGCGAGCTAAGAGCGAATATATATAATATCCCGACATTCAAATCAGATATGATAAGCTCAACCTTATGTCCGGCGATAGTAACCGTGTCGCCGACAGGTATCACCGCAATAGAAAGAACCGCCGGCACGAAAGCCATCATCGGGGCAAGAATAAACAGAATCTTGTTATTTGCATCTTTTGGTAAAAAGCTTTCTTTGAACAGCAGTTTAACAGCATCGGCAATCGGCTGCAGCAAGCCAAAATAACCAACGCGATTGGGACCCAACCGGCTCTGTATGAAGGCTAGTACTCGACGCTCAAACCAGGTTGCATAGGCAACCATAATCAGTAGTGCAGCGAATATCACCACAACTTTAACTACATCTATTATAATAGAAACCCACATATCAAGCCTTTGATACCTTAGCATAAACCGGCGTATTAAATCCAGTCATAAATTCATTAGGCGGATTTTTCTCAGAATAACCGAATAGAACCAGCTCGCCGGCATTAATATCCCCGCTGACCGACAGTGGGAATTTGCCGTTTGCCGAGTTGGTTTCAAGCTTAACCGTTGAACCGCTTTCGAGTCCTTCTTTTTGAGCGTCATCAGGATTCATAATCAGCGTTTGCGGCGGTGTAAGTTTTTCAAGCGTCTGCGACTTTGATGTTATCCCAGAGGCGCCGTAGTAAACGCTTCTGGAAAATGTCAGTGTGTAAGGAAACTCGTCAGGCGGCGCAATATCTATCTGGCTGTCATTATTGATTAGCTTATTGTTATCTGTCGATGCAAACAAATGCCCTTCAGAGTATTCATATTTTAGATTTTTAAATTCAGGTATAGCTTCCGCCATTTTCGAGAATGCTTCGGCGGCTGAATAACAGGGCTTTCCGCTCATATCAATCTTCATATCATTAATCAACCGTATTAAGGTAGTCATCCCTTTGGGCAAAGCGTAGGGCTTTTTCATAAATTGCAGACGGCGCTCTATATTAATATACGAACCGGCATTTTCTGTCGGCAAAGCTGCAGGGATAATCAACCCCGCCAGTTTGGCTGTATCATTCGAGAAAGCGCCCCAGTATATCAGATAATTAAGCTTTTTAAACGCTTCGGTAATTCGCTTACGATTCGGATAAACATTAACAGGGTTGCCGCCGGCAATAAACAGCGTCTTAATCTTGCCGTCTTCTATTTTGCGGATAATGCCATCAAGAGTGGAATTTTGTTGTCCGCAAAGTTTGACACCGAGATAATTGGTCTCGGCTGTCAAAATCGAAAGCTTTGCTTTCAGCGATTCGCTTAATTTTCTTAATGAGCTTAAATATTTATTTCTATTTGGATTAGCCAGCATATCTGCGCCGGTCAGGATATGGATATTTTTACATCTTCCAAAATCGCCGATAAGCTGGTTTTTCATATTATCGAAAAGACCGGCAGAATCACTGCCGCTTTTCAAGGCTATGATTTTATCGATAATCTCATACTCTTTACCATAAGAAGCGCGAATGTTATATACATCGAACCGGCCTAGAGACATATCTCGATTGTTGATAAAATATACCGGCATTCCTTTGGTAATAAGCTTTTTGATCCGCAAGCTGACAATCGGATGCTCGCTTGCCAAGTCGCATCCGGCAATTAGAATCATATCTGCCTGCTCGAGGTTTTTCATCTCAATCGACAAACCAAGGTCAGTCGCCGGTATTTCATTAGCGATATCAAATTCACTAGATATAGCAATTGATGAACTCGGTAGAGCGTATTGGTAAAACTCTGAGGCACAGAATGCTTCTTCATTAGTTAATGTTGTATCCATTAACAAAGCGGCCTCTTCGCTTTTAATATCTGTTAATTGGTGAATCGCAATCGCAACCGCTTCCTCATAGCTGATTTTCGCCATCGGTCCCTTGTCATCGGCCATAGGCAATCTCAACCTGTCAGGGTGTGAGGTTATATCGAAACCGAAGCGGTCTTTATCGCACAGAAAACCAACTTCAACATTGTCGTTCTGTCTGCTTGTGTGACGGTAAATCTTGCCCTGATTGTGCTCTATAAACATATTACTGCCGTCCGGGCAAAGCCAGGCTACGGACTTGGTTTTATCCAAAAGCCAGCTTCGAATCTTATAGCGGAACGAATCCGCTGTTAAGGCGCCAACCGGGCAGCACTCAACCGTATTGCCGGAAAATTCGTTAGTATATTTTAATTCGGATGGTATATCAACTCTGGCAAAAGCGCCTCTATAGAAAATCCCAAGGTCTGTGCCGCCGGCGAGTTCGCGATTGATGCGAACACATTTGAAGCACATAATACAGCGGTTTTTATTCATCCAGATTTCGGGACCCAAACGGACATCATCAAATTTTTGATTAGGGTTGTCAATCTTGCGGATTTTATCTTCAGTGTATCTGCTGGTATCGGAACCATATTTGACAACCTGATTTTGAAGGAGACATTCGCCGCCCTTATCACAGGTCGGGCAATCGAGCGGGTGGTTTATCAGGATAAATTCAAGCACGCCTTTACGGGCTTTGATTACTTTCTCATTGTTGGTATGAATAACCATCCCCGGCATAACAGGCATAGAGCATGAGGCAACCATTCGGGGCATTTTCTCCACCTCAACTAAACACATCCGACAGGAGCCGACCGACTTTAGGCGAGGGTCATAGCATAATGATGGGATTTCTATGCCCAGCTTTCTGGCAGCTTCAATAATAAAAGTACCCGGTTCGACCTCGATTTCCTTGCCATCGATTGTAACTTTAACTAAATCAGCCATCTGCTATTCAAACCTCTGTCCCAACTGCACGAGACATTTTTTGTTCTTGATATGATACTCATACTCATCTCTGAAATGCTTAATCGATGTTCTCACCGACGGCACAGCCGCATCGCCAAGCGGACAGATAGTATTGCCCTCAATATTATCGCAAATATCCAAAAGCAGGTCGAGGTCTTCCGGTTTGCCGCGCCCGTGCTCGATTCTATGAAGGATGCGGTACATCCACATGGTGCCGTTGCGGCAGGGCGTGCATTGTCCGCATGATTCATGACGGTAGAAGCGCGAGATAACCATCGCCGCATGCACGATACAGGTAGTCTCATCCATTACGATAACGGCGGCTGAGCCAAGCATTGAGCCGGCTTCCATAAGCGATTCGAAATCCATCTTAACATCAATTTTATCAGCGGTAAGAATCGGAACCGATGAACCGCCGGGAATTACGGCTTTGAGATTTCTATCATTTTTGATGCCGCCGGCATGCTCATAAAGCAACTCGCGAAGCGATATGCCCATCGGGAGTTCATAATTGCCGGGTTTGCAAACATGCCCGGAGACGCTGAATATTTTGCTGCCGGTTGATTTTTCCGTACCGATAGAACTAAACCACTCGGCGCCGTTGTTGATAATATGAGGTATATTGCTTAAAGTTTCTATATTATTGATAATTGTAGGACAGCCATACAGACCGGAGACAGCCGGGAACGGCGGTTTTAATCGCGGGTAGCCTTTGCCGCCCTCTATTGATGTCATCAGGGCTGTTTCCTCGCCGCAGATATAAGCGCCGCCGCCGCGATAGACAGTAATATCCAAATCGAAACCCGAGCCGAGAATATCCTTGCCGAGATACCCTTTATCTTTCGCCTCTGAAATAGCTTTCTCTAATTGACGGGCTTCATCGGCGAACTCGCCCCTTATATATATGAAAGCTTGATTGCACTTAATAGCATAAGAGGTGATAATCATCCCCTCAATAAGCCCATGGGTATGCTTACTTATCAGCTCGCGGTCTTTAAATGTGCCCGGTTCCGATTCATCGGCGTTAGCACACAGATATATCGGCTTGTTTAAACCCTTGGGTATGAATGACCATTTCCTGCCAGCTGGAAAACCGGCGCCGCCTCGACCGCGTAAACCGGATTTGATAACCTCATCGGTTACCTCCTCGGGTTTGAATTCCTTTAATGCTTTCGGCAAAGCGGTATAGCCGCCATGCTTTAGATAGACATCTATCTTTTCATGATCGGGAATAGCCGGCAATAAGAATGGTTCGAAACTCATTGACTATTCCTCAGTTTTTCCAGAATCTCATCAACTTTTTCCTTAGTGAGATTTTCATAATATTTATCATTAATCTGCATAACCGGGGCTGTGCCGCATGAGCCAAGACATTCAACTAATACTAAGGAGAACATACCATCATCGGTGGTTCCCCCAATCTCGATATTAAGCTTCTCCTTAAGATAACCGACAAGCTCCTCAGCACCCATCAGAGTACAGCAAATATTCTGACAGGCCTGAATGAGATACTTGCCAACCGGCTTAAGTGGAAACATCGTATAGAAACTGGCGGCTTCCTCGAAATAGACATAAGGAATATCCATAAACTTAGCCGCTTCCCTGACAGCATCCTTATTGATATAGCCAAACTGGTCATATACAGTATGAATAACCGGCAAAACAACCGACTTTTTTTCAGGGAAAAGTGTTTTCAGTTTTTCCAAATGATTTTTCGATTTCCCTGAAAGTAATTCTTTAACTGGTTCTGCCATCTTCATGCTACCTATCAACTTCGCCAAGCACAATATCGGTCGTGCCGATAATCGCAATTAAATCAGACATCATATGTCCCTTAACGAGCTTATTCAACGCTGAGATATTAACAAACGAGGGCGGTCTGAAATGCACTCGGTACGGTTTGTTCGAGCCATCCGAAACGATATAACAGCCAATTTCACCTTTGGGCGATTCAATCGAATGATAAACATCACCCTGCGGCGGACTAAAGCCCTCTGTCCAAAATTTAAAGTGATGAATTAACTGCTCCATGTTTTTTAGCGCTTCCATTTTGGGCGGCGGAGCAATCTTGTAATCTTTTGAGATATAGCTGCCATGTGGCAAGCCCTCGAGCGCCTGACGTATTATCCGCAGTGATTGACGCATTTCTGCTACCCGGCATTTGTAGCGGTCGTAGGTATCGCCATTTTTGCCAAGCGGCACTTCAAAATCAAACTTATCATAACTGCAATATGGATTTGCCTTGCGTATATCCCAATTGACTCCGGACGCTCTTAGCATTGGTCCCGACAAACCTGATTTTATTGCATCCTCGGCGGATATTTTGCCGACTCCGATAGTTCTGTTTTTCCAGATTTTATTTTCTGTCAGCAAGCCCTCATATTCATCTATTTTCGCAGGAAATGTATCAATTATATCCTTAACCCGGGTGTCGAAACCCTCCGGGACATCCTTAGCCAGTCCCCCTATACGAAAATAAGTAGTCATCATTCGCACACCGGAAACAAACTCGCACACCTGCAGAATCTTTTCCCGTTCGCGGAAAGCATAAAGCAGCATAGTCATAGCGCCAATATCAGTGGCATGCGTGCCCAGCCAGACAAGATGAGAATTAAGCCTGGTTAATTCGGTCATTATAACCCGTAAGTACTGCGCCCGAAGCGGCACCTCTACCCCCATCAGCTTCTCAACCGCCATAACATAAACAAGATTGTTGGACATCGGAGCGAGATAATCCATGCGGTCGGTCATTGTGATAGCCTGTGTATAGGTTTTAGCTTCCATGTTTTTTTCGATGCCGGAATGCAGGTAGCCAATAATCGGCTTGGCGCTGATAACAGTCTCGCCATCAAGCTCGACCTCGACCCGTAAAACGCCATGCGTTGCCGGATGCTGAGGCCCGACATTCAATGTCATGGTTTTACGCGTCAAAATATCTCCCGGTCGGGCGACTTGTCATCAAGCTCGACATTACCGCGATTATGACTGAATTCCGGCGCTTCATAGGTCAAGGGGAAATCCTTGCGCTGGGGATGACCAACCCAATCATCATCCATTAATATTCTTGTCAAGTTCGGATGATTAGAAAACCTGATGCCAAACATATCATACACTTCGCGTTCCTGAAAATTGGCGGTATCCCATATAGCTGTCAGGCTGGGTATTTCCTCATTTTTATCGCAGGCTATTTTTAGCATTATACGGTGGTGCTGTTCGATTGAATAGAGCGAATAAACTACTTCGAACCGTTTTTTATTTTTGCCGAGATAATCAGCTGCGGTTATCATAGACAGGAAATTGAACTTCAGATTGGGATTATCTTTGAGAAACCGGCAGAGGTCGATTAGCCGTTCTTTTTTTATTATGCCGACAATATCGCCGCGAAAGATGTACAGCGATTCGAAATCATCGCTGCGTTTATTATCTAATTGTTCTTTTATCTGTTCAACTAACATCAGCTTCTATCGAGTTTTTCCTTTTTAATTTTAGCGTGAAGCTTAAGAATTCCCTCAATCAATTGATCCGGTCTTGGCGGACAGCCGGGAATATAAATATCAACCGGAATGACTCTATCGACACCTTGCACCACGGCGTAGTTATTGAATATCCCGCCACATGAGGCACAGGCACCCATTGAGATAACATACTTGGGATTGGGCATCTGCTCATATAATTGTTTGATAATAGGCGCCATTTTCACAGTGAGACGGCCGGATACTATTATCAGGTCTGCTTGTCTGGGGGATGGTCTCATTACCTCCATGCCGAAACGGGCGAGGTCGTAACGCGCAGTAAAAGCCGCCATCATCTCGATAGCGCAGCATGCCAGCCCGAACCCCAGCGGCCAAACAGATGAACTTCGCGCCCAGCCTACCGCCTTTTCGACAGAGGTTAGCAGAATGCCGTCATGAAGATACTTTTCTAATCCCATACCAACCCGCCTTTATATACGACATATAGATAGCTTAATACCATCATGATTAAAAATACACCCATCGTTAAAAATCCATAAGTTCCCATGCCGGCATAGGCAATTGCCCAAGGGTAAAGAAACACTATTTCTATATCGAATATAATAAAATCGATGGCGACTAAGAAATATTTCACCGGGAAACATTCGCGGGCATCGGTTTTGGGGAAAAGCCCGCATTCGTAGGGTGCGGTTTTTCGCAGGCTTTTGGTTTTATGCGCTACGATTTCCGGCAGGGCAAGCATTATTATTACGGTAGCCGTTGTTATTACAGCGAGTATTAGTATTGGGAAGAGAGTTTCAAACATAATTTAAACCGTGTGATTATTTTCACAACCTCCAACAAACATGGGGTCAAACATAGCATAGCCGATTATTCTTGTCAACAATTATTTTTTAATGAGTTTTTGAGGGGATTTTTTTTAATGTAGTAACTATGTTACAAAAAATAGGTACCACAATTGACTATCAAAGAGGGCGAATACAATTCGCCCCTACGCGAAATATATGAACTTCTATTTAAGCAACAGCATCTTCTTGGCTTCGCTGTATTCGCCTGTCTGCAGTCTGTAGAAATATATCCCTGATGAAATATCGCCGGCATTCCAGACCGCTTGATGATAGCAAGTAGTAGGGCATCCGCCGCGGCGGACGACCTCTGCCTATTGAGGATGCCTTAATGCAACTGATGCGCAAACGTATTACCCGCGATGGCAGGAACCCTTTCCTGCCATCTTACCGAATGCTAAAATTATTCTATAATCCCAATTGACCCCGGATCACCTATCAATATATCCCTATCCACAGATAATATCTTGATGCTGATATGCTTCTTCCGAAGCTTCTCATCGCCGGGGAATTGAACCTTGAGATAGTTGCCGGATACTCCTGTCAGCAGACCGGATTTTTGACGGTCTTCAACTATGACATCAAGCGTGCGGCCGACAAAAGCCTGACTATGTTTTTTAATCTTCTCACTACCTATTCGACGAAGCCGCCGACTGCGTTTCGCTTTATCTTCCGGCGCAACCTTATCGGGGAACTCGGAGGCAGGCGTGCCGGGACGGTCGGAATATGAGAAGACATGAAGGCGATGTATCGGGTTGTTCCTGACAAGCGCAACACTGTTTTCAAAATTTGCTTCTGATTCGCCGGGAAAGCCGACTATGAAATCAGCCCCGATTGTCATATCCGGGCGCGCTTCTATAAGCCTGTTTGCCAGCCCGCTCACCAATGACGCTTTATATTTCCTGCCCATTCGCGATAAGACCGAATCATCCCCCGATTGAATCGGCAGATGAACATGCGGGCAGAGCCTTTTCTCATCGGCTATAAGCTGAATTAACTTATCATTGAATTCATTGGGCTTAAGCGAGGACAGGCGGATATGATGCATATCGGTATCCTTAAATATGGCTTTGAGCAATCCCGTTAGATTGAGACGCTTCTTGTATTTCCCAATATGAACGCCAGTTAGTACTACCTCATGATAGCCGTTCTCGGCAAGGTTGTTTATCTCATTTATGATTTGCTCCGGCTCTCTGGATTGAGGTCTTCCCCGCGCTCTCCAGATTATGCAGTAGGTGCATTTCTCGACACAGCCCTCCTGTATCTTGATAAACGCCCGGCTATGGCTACTCATGGTGGTTATTATGCCGCATGAGGGCGCGCCATCATAAGGGATGTCGAACATCTTCAGCGCGATTTCCGGTATTGTGTCTTTGCTGGCATTGCCGACAACGCTGGCAATATCGCCCAGCTCTTTTATGGCATCCGGCTCTAATTGAGCATAACAGCCGGTAACGATAACTTTGGCTTCGGGATTTTTTCGCAGGGCGCGGCGCACCATCTGGCGGGATGTATAATCCGCCTTGCCGGTAACCGTGCAGGTGTTGATTATATATAAATCAGCCCGCGTGTTGAATGGCGTTTCGATGAAACCATAAGGCGCCAGCGCCTCGGCAATTGCCTGCACCTCGTACTGGTTAAGCTTGCATCCTACAGCGCTGAAAGCGGCTTTTAGCAAAGTGTCGGGTTTCTCCCCCGCCGCGGCGGGGTCGGAACCCGACTTACTGTTTTTCATAGTTGAAATTATAGGAAATTTATATGGCTAAAGTCAATTTATAAAATGTTGGGCAGGCGTTCCGTCCTCAGGATGTCATTATAAGAGTTTTCCGAATCAGTTTTTCTAAGCTTTGTTTGAGAAGTACAACCAATTATTAAAAAGCTTAGAATAATTATGCTAATAAGCTTGCTCATAATATGCTCCTTTGCTAAGCATGTCGGTTTCCCTGCCGCGATAGGGAAGAAAAAACACGACAACTCTTTATAAAATTAAATATCCCAACAACATACACCAACCCTTTTAACTATATCACAATGATAAACAAAGGTCACGCTACTATTGGCGCACGGGGACGTACAAGAATCACGAAAAGTCCGCGGCGACGGATTGCCTTTGCGATAAATAATCCAGGTTATATGTTTATTCCTTTTAATAAAATGTCGCCTTTTTTTACTCCGATGTCATCGGCAATGATTTTGCATTTAGCTTTTAGTAAAAAGAATATCCGGCGATTCTCATTGGATAGCCCCTCATAATTGCCCTGCCCTTTTGCAATAACAAATTCCGACTTGTTTAATAATTCAATGAACTCAGGACTGCAAGTATCAAGAATTGTGCCGGGCGCGCTGGTGCCGGAGGAAATAATATCAGCCGCCCGGTGCAAACCGGCTTGCACGGCATCCTCATAAACGGCATCATTGATAACCGGTATATCCCGAACTACATAAGTAGTCGGCTTGTTCATTTGCTCGATGAGAAGCCTGTCAAAAACGGTTTCTCCGGCATTATCGCCAATATAAAGCACTCGATCGGATTTCCTTAATTGCTCTGCAAAGGCATTATAATTGCAAATCGCAAAATCCTTTTCTAATACCACATCGATTTCTTTTTCGATATCAAAGGAAGCATTAGCGCCAAGGTCTATTACATTGCCGGCAATGGCAATTCTGATTGCGGTTAAGAGCTTATCATCAGATGACTCGATAACTTTTTTCAGCGATGGGTATAATGAGAGAGCTTTCTTGGTATCGCGCTTTTTTATCTCTTTATAAGGGTCGCTATTTCCGGTAATTTCCCTGACTTTCCGATAGATTATTTGTCCCGTTTCAGGCGGTGTGCTTTCAAGTGATATGTCTTTAAGCATGATGCCTATCTCATCAAGCAGCTGCCTGATTTTTTTCTCATCATTTGTAGCCGCCCGACCGGCGCGAAGAGCCTGGTCGAAAAAACATGGAATGCAATCAAGATAAGTTTTCATCTGTTATCTCTTACTCTCGGTAAAATGTTTGTTCTATTCATGCGTCGTCATCCGCCTGAGGTGGATTTCCTGACAACATCAGCGTTCTTATCATAGAAGGCAGGAAAGGGTTCCTGCCGTCGCAATAAATTAGAAAAGGCTAATGCAATTAACCCTGCGGCTTGGCTATTAGTATTTATACTGTTTATCCCGCGACTGCCCTTTTGCCAGCCAATTTACAATACCGGATACTATCGATATTAAAATCGAGGCGATGACTGCAGCGAATAAGCCCGATATTTCAAAGCCATCAACGAAATATGCGATTAAATATAGTATAGCGCCGTTTATGATGAATATAAACAAGCCAAATGTTAGCAATGTCGCCGGCAAGGTTAATATTATCATAATCGGGCGCAGGATAGCGTTGAATACGCCTAATAGTATGGCAGTAAAAATCAGCGCCCAGCCGCTGCTTACCTCAATACCCGGCATTAGTTTGGCCACTAACAGCACCGCTATTGAGGTAATTAATAGTCTTAGTAAAGTGTTTCCCATAAAATTCCTGTTTCATCTACAATATGTATGTTGGCGCACGGAGACGTACACCAACCACGAATTTTCTCTTTGGCTAAAGTGTCTGGTTTCTCCTCGCCTTCGGCGAGTCGGAACCCGACCTAAATTTTCTTGACCGGAAAGAGCTTCCTTAACGTTATGGTCCCGCCTGCCAGCGAATTGTTTATATAATCTTTGCACTGCTCTATCCATATTCCCCTGTTTAGCTTCATATCTATCGAGTACGGCGTGTCGTATAAATATATGCACTGACGGGCTATCGAATATTCATCATCGCCGATGCTAAGGGCATACGCTTTCTCATAGCCGGCTTTTCTGATTGCCTCTTTTACTCTACGGTCAAACCGTCCAAATGGATACGAAAAATATTTAATCTGCCTGCCGATTTTATCCTCTATCATCTTTTTGGAATCAATGATTTCATATTCAAGCTTATCATCGTTTAAGCCCCGAAGGTCGATATGGTTTGCCGAATGACTGCCTATCTCAATTCCCTCATCCGTTAGAGTTTTTACCTCCGGCCATGATAGATGTTCCTTTTTCTGATAATCCCACCTGCTCTTTTCCCCCACATAATCGGAAACAATAAACACGGTTGCAGTAAAACCGTATTTGCGTAAAATCGGAAAAGCTTTAGTGTAAAAACTCTGCCAGCCGTCATCGAAAGTGAGTCCTATGTCATTTTCATTTTTTATACCGCTAATGCTTCTACCCCGCAATCCTCGAGAGATTAAATATGCCATAACATTTTCAAATTTGGATGTACTCATTCGGGTTATGGATAAATCAGGTTTATCGAGAATATCATGAAAAGCAAGAATGCGGCTCGATGCTTTTTTCAGCTTATACCGCCAGAATAAATACCAGCCAAGAGTATAAGCTCCCGCAAGTACAGGATACTCAAGCATGACTACCAGCTTATACTGTTTTCAACATCGCTCTGAGATACAGGTCCCAGAACCGTTACATTGAATTTATCCGCATGAAACAATTGATTGGCGAGATTTAACAAATCGGTTGAAGCAACCTTGTCTATTTCCTTAATTGTTTCATCAATACTTATATACTTGTTTAAAAATAGTTCATGCTTAGCCAGACGGTTCATTCTATGAGATGTGTTTTCCAATCCCAGAACTAATGAGCCTTTAAACTGCTCTTTGGCTGAATCAAGCTCGATAGAACTTAAACTGTTTTTTTTAAACTTTTCCAGTTCTTTGAAAACAGCTGAAATTACCGCTCCGGTTTGTTCTTTTTCAGTGTTTAGGTAAACGCCAATAATGCTGGAATCCACAAAGAAATCAAGATATGAGAAGACAGTATAAGCCATACCCATTTCCTCGCGAATTATTTGAAACAATCGTGATGACATGCTGCCGCCAAGGATTGAATTTAGAAGCAGTAAAGCGGCTCTTTGAGAATGGTCAAATGTTACCGCCGGCATACCGATACAGATATGGGCTTGTTTAATATCCCTGTTAACTGCAAGTATTCCGGAATGAAGTTTGGGTTTCATGCGTTTAATGCTTTTCGAAACATAATCACCGCTGTTAGTGTCGGGAAAGTATTTGCCTACAAGTTCGGCAAGCTTTTCATGTTCGAGATTGCCGGAGGCTACTACCAGCATTCTGTCTCTCTGATAATTATTTTTTAGAAAACCAACAACTTTTTCGGGCGAATATCCCTGTACCGATTCAACCGTTCCCAAAATTGGTCGTCCCAGTGAATGCTTGCCGAAAATCGAATCGGCAAAGATATCATGAACGAGGTCGGATGGTGTATCATCAACCTCGTTTATTTCCTCGATTACGATTTTCTTTTCCTTGGCAATATCGCCCTCATCGAACCGGGCATTTAAAACCATGTCGGAGAGAATCTCAACCGCTCTTGGCAGATGCAGGTCGATAATTTTCGACAAGAAACAGGTGTTTTCCCGCGTCGTAAAGGCGTTAAGTATCCCGCCAACGGATTCAATATATGAGACAATATCAAAGGCTGACCGTGTAGTCGTGCCCTTAAAAACCATGTGCTCAATAAAATGAGAAACGCCTTCGATATCTTGCGGTTCATCACGGGAGCCGATATCAATCCATAAGCCTATCGAGATAGACCTGACTGACGGTATCGACTCCGAAATAATCCTCATACCATCAGGGAAAACTGTTTTTTGATAATGAGAATTCACGTGTATTTCTTATTTCTTCTCGTTTAAAACAGCTTTTCGCGAAAGACGGATTTTCCCGTCTCTATCGATATCAATTACTTTTACAGTAGTTGTATCGCCAACTTTAATAATATCCTCTACGCTGTTAACTCGATAGTTCTCCAGCTCGGAAATATGAACCATGCCATCGGTTCCGGGCAGAATTTCAATGAAAGCGCCGAAACCGGTAGTCCGCCTAACCTTGCCAGTATAAATCTTGCCGATTTCAGCTTCCTCGGTAAGCCTTTCTACCATCTCCTTGGCGGCTTCACCAGCCTTTTGGTCGACTGAGGATATAAGCACAGTGCCGTCATCTTCAATATCGACTTTGGCGCCGGTTTGCTCAACTATGCCGCGAATGGTTTTACCACCGGGTCCGATAATATCGCCGATTTTTGATATTTTAACTTTCATGAAGATAATTCTCGGTGCAAATGGCGACAACTCGGTTCGGGGCTTGTCGATTGCCTTGTTCATTATATCAAGT
>JAGGSN010000115.1 GCA_021159005.1 Candidatus Zixiibacteriota bacterium
ACCGTTTTCGGTAACAGTTAATAATGTTCCTTCCCGTTTCACAACAACCATGCCTGGGTGCCCCACTCCCGCCCAAAGCGGGAATGGGTTGCATCATGGTCAAGTTATAACTGGCATTGTGGAAAATGAGATGTTCCGATATCGATTGATAGTTATAAATTGTGAAGTTTGGCAGTTTTTATGAAGGTATCCCACCCCCGCTTAAGGCGGGGGATGAGGCACCCGGAGGCATTTTACTGCGTCATCAGTCCGCCGCGGCGGATTTCCTGACAACACCTGCGCCAGTAGCAGGCAGGAAAGGTTTCCTGCCTGCGCGAAAAAAAGGGTTGAATATTCCTGTGGGCGACATTCGCTTTGGGCGGACCCATCTGCCGCGGTATAAAATTTATTTTAAAAAAGTACTTGACATTACGCTATAGTTTATTATGGTATAGCTTAATTTAAGTATCCGGCAAAAGGAGCAGGTTGAATGGCTTTCAAGGCTAACGTGGAAGAGACATTGAAATTATGGAACAAGGAATACAAGAAAGGTTTCTTTGCCTATATCACGCTTCTTATGCTGAAAGAAAAAACAATGTACGGCTTTGAAATAAACAACAGGTTTTTGGAAGTTACCGGGAATCGTATCTCTTTTCAAGCAAGCGCCATATATCAGATTCTAAAAAAATTGAGCAGTAAGGGATTTGTTAAAGCTCGCTGGCGGAAATCCGACAAGGGACCAAACCGTAAATACTACACGATAACAGCGGCCGGCGACCAATTACTGAGAATTTTTACCGAGAGCTGTGTCTTGCCAATACATAACGGGGTTAGTAAAATGGTCGATAAGTATTATTCTGATTAATAGGACATAGTTATTGAAATACTGTTTGATTAATACTGAAAAGTTTAGGCTATTAGCTGATAGCTCCGGTAAGGGAGATATTGTTAAAACCGTATGGACTGTAAGATGCAGCATATAAATTTTAAGAATATGCCCAATTTGCAAATTGGGGATTTGAATGCTAAAGTACCGATAATCCAAGGCGGAATGGGGGTCGGTATTTCTTTGTCCGGCTTGGCCTCAGCTGTGGCTAATGAAGGCGGTATTGGAGTAATTGCCGCCGCCGGTATCGGCACCCTTGAGCCTGATTATTACACCAATTTTGAGGAGGCAAACAGGCGGGCTTTGCAAAAAGAGATCAAGTTAGCCAAGGAAAAGACTGATGGTATTATAGGCGTAAATATTATGATGGCCTTAACAGATTGGGATTATCTCTGGATGACCGCTTTGGATGCCGGAGCCGACATAGTGTTTTTAGGAGCAGGATTGCCCCTGAAATACCCAAGAGAGTTGACTGAAGACATGTTTAAGAGAAGTACAGCTAAAATAATTCCGATCGTATCATCGGCGAGGGCTGTTAAAATTATATTTCAATACTGGGCTAAGCACTACAATCATATTCCTGATGCCATAGTCGTTGAGGGGCCAATGGCCGGCGGACATCTCGGGTTTAAAAAGGAACAGATTGATAATCCCGATTATACATTGGATAAAATACTTTTACAGGTAATTAACGAAGTAGGCCCTTACGAAAAGAGATTTGATAAAAAGATTCCAGTTATCGCTGCCGGCGGTATTTATACGGGCGCTGATATTAATAAATATATCCGATTAGGAGCCAACGGCGTCCAAATGGCGACCCGGTTTGTTACAACCTATGAATGTGATGCCGCTATTGAGTTTAAGGAAATGTATATAGAATGTAAAAAAGATGATATTACCATAATCGATAGCCCTGTCGGATTACCCGGAAGAGCGATAAACAATAAATTTCTTGATGAAGTATCAAGCGGCATCAGGAAACCATTCGGCTGTCCCTGGAAATGTCTGAAAACATGTGAGTATAAAAAAGCCCCTTATTGTATTGCCTTGGCTTTAACTAATGCTAAGAAAGGTAAACTTAATAAGGGATTTGCTTTTGCCGGAGCTAATGCTTACCGGGCAGAAAAAATAATTTCCATTAAAGAACTTTTTGAAAATATATCAAAGGAATACGAGGAAGCTATAATTGAACAAAACGCTTCTTTGTCACACTAAAAAAATAAATTCTGTC
This sequence comes from Candidatus Zixiibacteriota bacterium, assembly GCA_021159005.1. NCBI lineage: Bacteria > Pseudomonadati > Candidatus Zixiibacteriota > Candidatus Zixiibacteriota bacterium. The sequence goes on from JAGGSN010000115.1 coordinate 2,097, forward strand.
GAATATTATTCAATTACAGTCGAGTAAGATTCATTACTTTCAATACCCAAAAACTCCCGCCTATAAAAAGCAATAGACTTGACAAATACTTCTCATAGGTGAGACATAATTTAAGCAATAATAATGGATTACACGATAAACCTGATTTAGTATTGAGACTATCCCATAGATTATTGGATTAACAGTATAATTATTATACAAATAAGCTCAATTTTTAATCATTAATAGCGGCAAGGTTATGCATATTGTAATGTGTCAACAGCTTACAATAATCGTTCAAATTCTTATCAATGGCACAGGATTTGTATGATAAGTATGTAAAAATATAAAATTGTCAGTAAAAAATGAAAAGAAATTTTGATAGGGAATGCTAAGATGATTACAAAATTAAAAAATGAATCAGGCGTAGTAATGATAGTTTGCTTATCTTTACTTTTAATGTTGTCGTTAATTGGTATTGCCTCTATTTCAACCTCTAACACCGATATGGATATCGCCGGTAATGAGTTTAAAAATACAGGCGCATTTTATGCAGCTGAGTCGGGCTTGGAAAAAGCCGCCGCCGCAATAATAACAAATTATGAGACAAATGGCATACCGCCGAGTCCGCTGCCATCGGCAGTATTATCCGAAATGAATTATACCTATAATTATACAACCACCGATCTTGGTCCGGCAGTCAATACTCAACTTACAACCGGCGCCTATAAGGGACTTTATGGTTCGGTAAAAACTTTTTCAATAAATTCTATTGGCACCGATGCCAACAGGGTTTCCAGTGTTGAACTTGAAATGAAAATAAGCGATGCTTTGATTCCATTATTTCAATTTGCGGTTTTTTATGAAAATGACCTTGAAATTGCCCCTGGTCCAGATATGATACTTGGTGGACGCGTTCACACTAACAGTGATATGTATATTCAAGCCGGAAGCGACCTTTATATCGATTCATATCTCACCGCCGCAGGAAATATTCATCATGGTGTTAGGAATGATAATAATGGCAATGATGTTTGGATTAAAGACGACAACGACGTTTACCAGACAATGAAAAACGCTAATGGAACAATGCTTGACTCGGACGACCCCAATTGGGTGAATGCTTCTCTTAACCGCTGGGGTGGACGAGTTGAGGATAGTAATCATGGTATTACCCAACTTGATATGGAGGTTGTTTCTGACGGCGATCCGACAAACTTAATCGATCGATATGATAATGGAAGCAATCCCGAAAGTATGGAAAATCAAGCCGGCTTGAAAATAATTAACGGCAATGCATATTACCTTCAGGGTAATGGTACATGGGCTAATGTTACTGCTCCAATGATAAGTAGCGGGGCTATCTCTGCCGGAACTTTCTATGATGATCGTGAAAACAAAACTGTGTTTTCGGTAGATATTGATATGGATAAGATAAACACTTCGCCATATTGGCCTTCAAACGGCATAATATATTGTTCAACAGATTATAGCAGCTCTTCGATAAAGGCTGTAAGACTGACAAATGGTCAGGAATTAGCCGGCGATTTAACCGTTGCCACAGACAATCCTCTTTATACTCTGGGTGATTTTAACACTGTAAATAAAAAACCGGCGTCATTGATGGCTGATGCTATTACAATTCTATCAAACGACTGGGATGATGCTAATAGCGGATTAGGACTTAGCAGCAGAATCGCATCTAATACTCAGGTTAATGCCAGTTATATGACCGGTAATACATTATCTTATCCTGATGGTTACGGCTATAATGGCGGCTTTGAAAACTTGCCGAGATTTTTAGAAAACTGGAGAGGTAAGACATTTAAATGGAGAGGATCGGCGGTTGATCTCTGGTATTCTCGTCAGGCTAACGAATCCTGGGGTGGCGGGTATTATAACCCGCCAAATCGTGATTGGGCTTACGATCCGGATCTTCAAGATCCAAGCAAACTTCCTCCGGGAACACCTGTTGTAAACATTGTACAAAGAAAAAGCTGGACGCAGAAATAGTAATATATGATTTACGAGGAGATAAAATATGAGATGCTATTCGAAACTAACAAATAAAAAAGGTTTTACACTAATTGAGGTAGTTGTAAGCATGTTTATTCTCTCCGGCGGTTTGCTTCTTTTACTGCCGATGATGGTTGTCTCAATGCAATCGAATGATCTCGCTAATGGTTTTACTGAGGCTTCCATGATGATTAAAGGTAAAATGGAGGAACTTAAAAATATAGACAATCCTGTTTCCGGAGCCGATTCAATCGGCACCTCTTACAGAACATGGACGATTACACAAGCTGAAAATAATCTATTGCGAATGGTTGTTAATATTAATTGGACCGACATTGACGGCGGACTTCATACAAACAGCATGGTTTCTTACATGATGAAAAACTGATAACAGGATTGTTTGACAGGAGAAAAATTATTTAATACCGGGGAACGAAATGGGAAAGATTAGCAATAATAAAGGTGTTACATTAATCGAATTATTAATCAGCGCTTTGATTTCAAGCGTCGTGATAAGCTCTGCTATGAGCTTATACTTAACTCAGCATAAACAGATGATAGTTCAGGATCAGATTTCAGATATGCAGCATAATATAAGGGCTAGCATACAGGAACTTGGTGATAAAATTAAAATGGCCGGTTATAATGTGCCCTCGGGAATGGATGCTTTGTTAATCTCTAATGCAGATCCCGATACAATCGAGATATTTTATGATTCTGAAGTTTTGGATGGCGTATCAATAAACCATGCTATGCCCCAGCCATCCGCAGAACTTAGATGCGACGGCGACTTAAGCGGTCTTGAAGATGGCAATTGGATTTATATTTATGATCCCTTTACACAAACAGGGGAATTTTTTGAGATTTCTCATGTTCAAGCTGCGGCAGGACATATTCAACATAACACCATGGCGCTTTCGAGATGTTACCCGGTAGGAAGCCTGGTAATTAGAATGAATGGTTTTAAATACTATATCGATAACACCACAGATTCTCAACATCCAAAACTGATGATTGCCCGGAATCACCAACAGCCGCAGATTTATGCCGACAACATCATCGACCTTCAATTCCGATATGTTTTGTCATCCGGCGCTATTGTCGATGTGCCGCCTATAGCTGAGATGATTAGAGAAGTAATTATTAATGTGTCAGCCAGAACGGACCGGGCAGATAACGAGTTTGAAACACCTTATAGAACGCGCGCATTGCAGACAAGAGTTAAAGTCAGAAATCTTGGCATCGGTTAAGCATAGAATAATTAAATGTTGATTTTATAAATGTGTCAGGATGTTCGCCTTGGGCGAATATCCTGATACTTTGTGCTGCCCTCGGGATGTCATCCGCAAGAGCGGATTGTCATCACATCACCCTCACGGATTAATCTTAGCCGATTTTAGCCCCTGAATCCATATCGCTGTCAATGGTTAGCAATACCATCTTGTCTTTCTTGCTGGCGGCTAAAAGCATGCCATTGGATTTGACGCCCCTGATTTGAGCCGGTTCAAGGTTAATAACAACGACTATTTTCTTGCCTATCATCTCTTCGGGTTTATAGGTTTTGGCTATGCCGGCGACTATTTGACGTTGTTCTTGGCCTATTTTGATTTGCAGCTTAAGAAGCTTATCGGTTCCCTTCACTTTCTCGGCAGAGATTACTTCAGCAACTCTTAATTTGAGTTTTTTAAAATCATCGAAAGTGATGAATTCCTCTTTTTTTGCCGAAGGGGCATCTTTTTCGGGTTTGGATTTTTTCAGACGCGGGAAAAGACTGTCGCCTTTCTGTATTGATGTTCCCGGCTGCAAGTTTCCCCATACTTTTAATTCACCCGAAAACAGTTTGTTGCCTGATGAGTGTCCTAACTGTTTTACTATTTCAGCCGCTTTATTTGGAATAATCGGAGACAGATACGCGGCGGCATTTAATAAAGCCTCGGCGGAGTTATACAATACTTCATCAAGCTTTTCGTTCTGGTTATTCTTTACCAACTCCCACGGCTTATTCTGTTCGATGTATTTATTTACCGAACGGATAAACTGCATGATATTCTCAACAATCTTATTGAGCTTGAAATCTCTGAGGTCTTGCGGAATCTCTTTATGTATATTGAGCCAGTTAAACGGAACATCTTTAATCTCGCCATTAATATCATAGGGCGGATTGGGAATTTTGCTATCACAGTATGAGGCTATCATCTTTAGTGTTCGCGATAGCAAGTTCCCCAGATCATTGGCTAAATCGGAATTGTATCTTTGAACAAAGCTTTCCTCCGAATAGTTGGAATCATGACCGATTGTCATCTCTCGAACCAGATAAAAACGAAACGGATCGACGCCGTATTTTTCTTTCAAATCAAGCGGATTGATAACATTGCCTAATGATTTGGACATCTTGGCTCCTGCCTGAATCCAGAAACCATGAGCAAATATAGTCTTCGGCAATTCAACACCGATAGCTTTGAGCATACAGGGCCAGTAAACGGCATGCGTGGTTAGAATATCTTTGCCGATTAAATTAACAGCCGGCCACCATTCTTTCTCGAATTTATCTGTTTTAGGGTCATAGCCGATTGCGGATATATAATTAATCAAAGCGTCAAACCAGACATAACAGACATAATCCTTATCAAATGGAAGCTCTATCCCCCACGAGAGACGGCTTTTAGGTCGGGAAACACAGAGATCTCCCAGAGGCTGTTTTAAAAAGCCCAATACCTCATTGCGTCTGAAATCAGGCTGAATAAACTCAGGGTTGGCATTTATATAATCAATCAGCCACTGCTGATAATAGCTCATCCGGAAGAAGTAATTTTTCTCAGAAAGCTTTTGCACCGGCCGGCCGCAGTCAGGGCAATTGCCATCGATAAGGTCTTTTTCAGTCCAGTAGCGTTCTTCATGTTTGCAGTACCAGCCCTCATAATTGTCTTCATATATTAAGGGTTTGCCGTCATCGGTTTTCGACTGGTATACTTTTTCGAGAATACTGACAACTATTTTTTTATGACGTTTCTGGGTAGTCCGAATAAAATCATCATTTTTAATATTCAATTCTTTCCAAGTATCCTTAAAACGTTTCGCGTAAAGGTCGCAGTGTTTCTGCGGCGTTATATTTTTTGCTAATGCCGAGTCCTGGACTTTCTGGCCATGCTCATCCGTGCCGGTAAGAAAATATGTGGGATAGCCCAACAAGCGATGGTATCCGGCAAGAACATCCGCCAGAATCGTTGTATAGGCATGCCCTATATGCGGCTTGTCGTTAACATAATATATGGGGGTTGTTATATAAAATTTCTGCATCTTTATAATCCTTTTCTACCGGTTAAATTTGATTTACTAAATGGATATAGTTGATACCACATCAAAGGGCGCGTTTTCGATATGCCTATCGTTCGCTGAATATTAATCTTAATTATTATTATACACATATCAAAACAGACTAAGTATTATCATTAGTATTATTCTTGCCAGTCGAGTTATTTGAGCGAGAGTATTTTATGATTTTAAACGTTCCTCTTTTTAAAGCACGATTATATTCCGACAGACTGATAGTTTTTACAGTGGCGTTCTCATATTTAATCGTTATCTGTTCATGAAAAATATCACATTTATCGATTCTACCCTCAACCCCCTCGAAATTACAGCTGCAATATAAAGGCGGATACTTCGGGAGTACCGATTCATAATAATCCTGTTCATATTGCAAACAGCATAAAAGCCGGCCGCAGTTGCCGGAAATCTTTTGAGGATTTAAAGCCAGCTTTTGAGTTCTTGCCATCTGCGTAGATATTGCGTGAAAGTTATTAAGAAAACGTGAACAGCACTGTTCTTTACCGCAGATGCCAAAGCCGCTAATTCTCTTAGCCTCGTCTCTGACACCTATTTGCCGAAGCTCTATCCGGGTGCGAAATGTCGCCGCCAAATCCTTAACAAGTTCGCGAAAATCGACCCTTTTTTCGGCGGTAAAGTAAAATGTTATCTTATTACAATCGAACTGGTATTCAACATCAACTAATTTCATCCTAAGTTGATGTTTGTTGATAAATTTCAGACATTCAATTTTTGATTCCGATTCTTTTTGACGGTTGAATTTTAGCCGTTCCAAATCGCTCTCTGTCGCCAATCGCGTTATATTAAATTGTTCATCATTTGGATTGTTTTCATCTTCTTTAGCTTCCCGACGTACTAATCCCATATCCTCGCCGCGCTCGGCTTGAACTATGGCATATTTACCCGGTGCTATTTTCAAATCGTTTGGGGCATTATAGACAAATCGGCGATGGCCCTTAAATTCTATATAGTATTTCAAAAATCCTCCACAAACATTATCAATCAAACCGTCTGGTTCGATTGAATTCAATAAATGCGCCTATAAATGCTATATCGGCAGACACATTATTTGTTCCATGTGCTTTTGATGCTTTTACCAGAGCAGGAAACCACTTCCGCAATATTTCAACAGACGGACCTGACTGGGCGCATTCTATTATCTTATCCTTAATATCTATATTTATTATCGAATTATCAAGCCCCAATTTAGCAATATAGATATCATGTAGTATTTTTTCCATAATTTCGAAATCATATCTAACCTCATCAAAATTAGGCCAACGGTATCGGCGATGGAGGCTCTCAATTGTTTTCGGTAATGGTGATGATGTTATAAAATCAGATAAAAGTTTCCAAAGTAAATCTCGCCGCGATATTGTTTCATCCTCAAATGCTTTTAACGCCAACCCGGGACTTCCGGAACTGAAACTGATATAGAAATCGACAGCTTTTTTAACCCCATGTTCGATAAGGTAATTTCTTATTAAATCATCGCTTACCGGAGCTAAGGCAAATCTTGTGGTGCGGGAAACGAGAGTTGGCAATAATAATTGTGGTTTCGATGTAGTCAGTATTATTAGCGAATCTTCCGGCGGTTCTTCAACTGTTTTTAAAAATAGGTCAGCTGCCCCGAAAGCCATCTGATCGATATCGCAAATCACAATTGCGCGCCTTTTACCAAGCATCGGCTTTTTACCAACGGTTTTTTTCAGGTCTTTGATTACACTTACAGGAATATTGCCTTTTCTCTTGAAAGTTACCTGCCGGTAGGGGTCGGCGAGTTTTTCATTTCGAAATCGATTGGCTTCATCGAGAGCCTCATCAGAGAAACGCGCACCGCCTGTAGTTGGGTCGGAAAAATGAAAAACAGGATTTTTCTTAGATTCGCTGGCAATATTTGGAAAAGGAAACACCAATAAAAAATCGGGATGATTTTGATTATTAATGCTTCGGCAGCTAAAACACTTGCCGCACCCGCTGTTATTATCCGAGCAGAGAAAACGTCGGACAATATATTGGGCAAGAGCAAATTTTCCGATACCGGGCGAACCGGTTATAAGCAATGCCTGCCCCCGTTTGCCAAGCTTGATAAGACGATCTATCTTGGCAATCGTCTTTTCCTGTCCCAGTATTTTAGTTATCTCAGCCATGGCAGCGGATCCAATTGTTCCTTGCCAAACCTAAGCTCAAAATGCAGTATTGAATCGGAAAATGAGCCGGTTTCGCCTACAGCAGCTATGATTTCCCCGGCGGCAATAAATTGACCTATCTCCACTAATATATCATCGAGATGGGCATATAATGTATAATAGCCGCCGCCATGACCAAGAATGATAAAACTTCCATAACCCCTGAGCCATGATATATAAACAGCCTCGCCGCTTGATGCGGCATATACGGGAACTCCCGCAGAGGCTTTAATATCTATTCCCGGATTCAATATCACGGTATAATACTTTTTATCTGTAATTTTACCAAACCTCCGAATAATTTTACCTCTAACCGGCCACACAAGCTTGCCCTTAAGCCTTAAAAACGTCTTAGCTGATTCTTTATCCAAAGCGGTTTTATGTTCTGATAGTATATCGATTATAGCGGATATCCGGTCTTGGTCCTTATTTAATTGTTCAATCGCCGTTAATTCAACATTCTTCTGAGCTCTTACTTCTTTTAGTAGATGTTTCCTTTTCTTGCGGTTTAATTGTATTTGCCGGTTCTGTATCTTTTGTTCTCGATTCAGTTTTTTTATAGATTCTATTCTTTCTACAATAGCAGCTTTTTCAGTGATAATTTGCTGATTAAGTTCTTCAATATCCGAGATAATTTTTTTATCATATCCGTTCAAAAGCGAAAACATATAAAGCCGTCTGGCGCTCATAAGCGGGCTGCCGGCGCTTAGAGCATTTAACAATGGCGAAACCCGAGACCTTTTATATATCCAGACCAGCCTCTCAACTAAAACCTTCTCCTGATATGTTAGTTCGCTTTCGTTGTTTTCGAGTTTAGTCTTAAGTTCTTCTATCAAACGATTCAAATCCTTAATTTGATTTTTTGTTTTTGTTAAAAGGCGATTATTAAGATTTAGCTGTTCCTCAATAGCATAAAGATTCCCTATGTAATCCTTTTCCTCATTTTCAAGGGTAGATAATCTTTGCTGTTTCTGCTTAAGTTCGCTCTGAATTGATTCCAATTCGCCTTTTCTATTAGAGATAGCATTTTCCAGTCCAATAGCGGTTTTTTCATCAGCAGAACTGATATTAACATCGATAAGAATAATGAACAATATGGCTATTGCGATTATTGTTAAAGGTTTGGTCATATCAAACATCCAGAAATTTTTTCAAAGCGATATAGCTTCCGGTAAAACCAACTAATCCGCCGGCAAGAATGAAGCTTGCAATCTCAATATGATTTAAAAAGCAAATTTGCAGGACATCGACATTAAAATTTATCATACCAAACCATAAGATTAGAATAGACAATATGCTTCCCAGCAAACCAATCAGGGTTCCAAGCATAAGGTATGGAGCGTAAATAAATCCATTACCTGCGCCAACAAGCCGCATTATATAAAATGTATGCCGTTTTTCAGCTATCCTTACATGAATAGTATTGCCGACAATAAATCCGGTTGCTAAAATCACTAAAAGACCCAAGACTGCGCCAAGCATGGCTGTTGTATTGAAAATATATTTCACCTTTGATATTACCGATGGGACATAACCGATATCCTCAACTCCCGGAAGCTTGTTTAAGTAATCAACCAGTTCCTTGAATTTATCCTTATCATAAACCTCCGGCTCTAATGTTATCTCATACGATTCCGGCAGTGGATTGGTTTTTAATCCGGCGACCATTTCCTGACCGAATGTTTCCCGCAATCTGAAAAGCGCCATATCTTTGGAAATATAATTGATTTTAAGGACATATTTATTAGCAGCAAGCTGATTTTGTATTGCTTCTTTTGTAAGAGAATCAATCTCGCTTTCAAGGTATAATTCTAAGGTCGCTTCCGATCTGAATTTATCCAGCGCCAAACCTATATTCTTTGTGATAATTGCGAAGCTGCCGGCTACCAACATCGCTAAAAATACTGTCAGCACTGTTCCTATGAATGCCCAGAACTGATGTGATATCGCTCTGATGACCTCTCTTGTTGCCAGAAGAAAATAGGTCAAGGTTGCTCCTCTCTGATTTTCCCCTTATCTAAATACAGCTTGCGATAAGGCATTGAGGAAATCAGACTGAGGCTATGAGTAGCCATCAGAATGGAACATCCCTGGATATTGATTTTCTCCAACAATTCTAAGAGCGACTGGGAGTTGTCATAATCGAGATTACCGGTAGGCTCATCCGCTAAAAGCAGCAGCGGTTCATTAGCTAAGGCGCGGGCGGTTGCCACTCGCTGGCATTCGCCGCCTGAGAGCTGGTCGGGATAATTATTTTTGCGGTGTAAAAGCCCCACTAATCTTAGAAGGTCGCCGATTCTCTGGGAAATCTCTTTTCTGGATTTGCCTGCTACCTCCAAGGCTAAGGCGATATTTTCCTTAGCGGTCCTTTCGGGTATTAGCTTGAAATCCTGAAATATCACGCCCAATTGACGGCGCAATTGAGGTATCTGCTTTTTCTTTAATGTAGAATAATTGTTAGAGCCAAGTATAATCTCGCCGGAATCGGGTTTCTCCTCGAGGTATATCATCTGTATGAGAGTGCTTTTGCCAACACCAGATGGTCCCACTAAGAATGCCATCTCGCCTTTAGCAAGATTCAGCGACACATCCCGAAATATCGCCTCGCCCGGCGTGTATGATTTCCTGAGATTGCGAATAGTCAGCATAGGATTAATTTAGCTAAGATAGGAGAGCGGGTCAAGAAGTTACATCAGATGAAGCTCGTATTTTTAATATTGCCGGTTCGCTATATTTTGAGGATATATCTGTAAAAGCGAAGTACGTTGGCGCACGAGGACATACGCCAACCACCAGTCAGCTAGCGCACGAGGACATACGTCAGCCACATCATTGATTAGCGATTGAGGAACTTGTAATTATAAATTTGACTGCAAAATCTTGATATTAACCTTCCAAAGGCTACACTTCTTTTTCTGTCCAGGCAATAATCGAGGAAGGCAATGTATGAGCCAAATATATCAAACTGGCAAAAATCAAAATCAGCATTGAACTATGCTCTCCATCCAATAGCGCTATAAACAGCAGAATGATTAAACTGATTATAGTAAATATGCTATAAGAACGTCTCAGCGATTCATAGGTAACCTGAATCTGCCGCTCATCCAGATGGTCGATTTTGGAATGAACTAATTTCCATAGATGAGTTCTGATATGCAGAACGAAAAAACTTATCAGGACGACAGCAATTGAAACAACTATTCCAACAATAACCGGAACGCTCCAGCCATGATACTTGATGATACTGAAGAAGATGAGAAATAGTAATATACATAAATAATTAATGATAACTGCGGCTCTTCTATTTGACTTAGACATCTTTGGATTCATCTTATTCTCCTTTCTTATACTTTAAACTTAATAATTCCCGGCTCAAGGCCTCTAACGGCTCAGTCGAAAAAATAAATTCGACCGGAAGGTCAAAATATTCGCTTATTTTAAACGCCAAATCCAAACTCGGGTTATATTCCCCTCTCTCAAGATACCCTACGGTTTGAAAATTAACTCCTATTTTTTCAGCTAATTCTTTTCGTGAAACACCTCTTTCTTGGCGAAGCACCGATATCCTATTGTAAATTTTTCTTGTTTTCATACGTCTAATATAACATATTGTTGTATAAATACAATACATTTTTATAAATATAATACATTATTTTATGTTTCCGTCAGATTTTAATCCGGTTTTTACAGTATAGCGGTAAAATCAGGGACAAAATCCCAACTGCAAAATCCGGGTAAAATAAAAAGCGGAGGGATGTTCCCTCCGCTTAATTACTTAATATCGTGAAAATATCAACGCTTACTTAAAGAACTTTTGATTTTTCCACACACTTGATGTCTAAGGTTTCGAGTTCATCAAGAACAGGATTGTAGAGTTCGGGGATGACAGGTACCCATACGCCGGGTTTATCGAATTTACCGTCAAGTATCATGCGTGACCCAATTGCGGCGGGAAGGCTAACAGTACGCGACATTGAGCTATCGCCATGAGGAATACCATAATCAATTAAAGTTGAAGTGATTTCTTCTTTTTTGCCATTCGGATATTCGGCAATAAAATTGTGATATAAAATAATCATATCCCGTTCGCCGTCTTTGTAGGGCATCTTTTCGAGTTTGCGGGCTGTCAGTATATCTATAACACCACCCTTATCAATCGGCAATGGGTCATTGGAAAATAGTCCAAGCCATTCGAATCTATCGAGTATGAATGAGTCTGTGGGGATATTTAATTTTTCAGCAAATGCCGCTCGAAGGTCGCCGGATGGTTTTTTGCCCACAAGTTCCCAGCCCAAATCAGCATAGGTTTTGCCTGTCCAATCTTTTTCCGTATCATCAAGATAACCCATATCGGCGGTGGCTTTCAAAGTATCGCACCAGCCTTTGTAGCGAAAAGTGCCCCGAAACATCGTCGAGATACCTTGCAGGCCATAAATGTCGATATAACCAAGTGAATCGCGGTTGGGATAGGCTTCCAGCTCGCCAATACCGGGCACCTCAAGATGCCAGTAGTGGGAGAAAAGTTCTGGGCCCGGAACGAGGATTTCTTTGCCGTCTTTACGGTATTTAGCGTTGTTTCTGCCGGCCAGAAGAACGCCTTTCGGACTCCATGAAAACTTGTAGCCATAAGGATTAGTGTTGGCTTCGGGGGCGGGAAGTCCGCCGCAGTATGACATGAAACTGACAACCTTGCCGCCCTTTTTCTTGACATCATCAATGATGCGCATAGCGGACATATGGTCGATACCGGGATCGACGCCGCTTTCGTTTAGAATCACCACGCCGGCTTTTTTGGCGGGTTCATCAAGAGCTTTCATAGCCGGGCTGACATAAGAAGTAGTGGCCATGTTTGTGCCAAGTTCGATACACATCTCTGCTACCATCGTATGATAGGCGGCTGGCAGAAGGCTTACTACTAAATCAGATTCGCTTACCATCTTCTTTAATTCGTCTTTTTTATCGACAGTCCATTGTATGGCTTCGCCGTTGGGGTGATTGCCGACCAGTTTCTCGGCTTTGCTTACCGTGCGGCTGGCAACGCGCACACGAAAATCATACTTTAAAAGATACTGAACCAGGGGCTTTGTTACTAAACCCGCGCCAAGAACCAAAACGGATTTCATTTTGTCTCCTTAATTGTCATAAAAAATTAACTCTATAGAAATTTACTCAGATATTTATATTTAGAAGTTAGTTCTCCTTTGTGAAGGATAATTGCTCGCTTTATTTCATCGGGAATGTTCAAGTCTTCAAACGGAACGCTGTAATCTGCTTTAATCATTCGTTGAATGAAAGGGGAAAGCATTTTGCCGAAAAATTCGGAGGATTCCTTGGGTAATTCACAAGGCAGGTTATCCACTGCCATAATTACCGGTCCGAGTCCTTCCCAGCCATCAATAACTTTAGATTCGAGGGGATTATATACATAAACCGGATTACCGGAGTCAGTCGCCTTAGCTGTACATTGAATAGAGCCGTCGATATCACAACTGATATCGCCGATAACTTTTAGACGCGGCTTTTCCGGGCCGGAATAAGCTTTTTTAAGATAATCAAAGGTTACCAAACGAGGGTAATCGGGAGTCCAGTAAATGCAGTTCATCAGAATAGTAAGATGTGGCAGATAATTTTCAAATCGGGAACGATAATTCTGAGGGTTGTCATAATAATCCTGAAGTTCGAATGATTTTTTAGAATCTATCGGCTCGACAATATCCTCTTCTTTAAAAATCACTTTAAACAATTTTTCTCGAGTTGTTTTCGAGGATATTTTAATCTTTGCAATCTCTGAAGGCGCAGCTTGTTCATGAGGAAAGAGATTAAAAATCTCCTGAGCGCCATTTGATACATTGCCATAACCGGCGAACCCGCATATCATTGGCAGCAACTCAGATGGAATACCCTCCTTGCGAACCCTATCAGCCGCTTCCGCTATATCGGATTTGGCTTCATCAAGACTCTTATATTCATGAGCCATTTTAATTTCACTAAAGGGATTTTTAATGTCTTCCCAGTTTAGCCTTTTGCCAAGAGTACAAAAAGTATCAATCATACCAGCTAAGCCGGCATGTTTGCCAAAGAAAATCAATCGCCGCCCCTTGGCGTCTGTAATTGCTTCATAATCAATAAGTTGGCATTTAAGCCCCATCATTTTTTTCAGCAAGGGCATGTTATAATCCTGCCCCTTTATAGTATGGGAGAAGAAGATGTAGGTTTTATTTAGCTCAAAATAATCGAGAGGTATTTCTTTTACAGCTATTATAACCGGGCATGATGATAAATCTTCATTAATGATAGCGCCTATTTTAAGGTACTCATCATCGGGAAAAACCCTAATAGCTGATGGCTGAAGCCATACTTCGATGCCGTTTTTTATGAGTTCTTTGACATTATCAGGTGTAAGCGGGGTTCTTTTTTCCCACTCGTTTTTAGTTTCTCTTCTTATTCCAATTCGCATATTCATCGGCAACAACCCAATTCTTTTTTATTCCAAATCCTTAAAATTTCATGGGCGGTAACTTAAATAATTAATAATAAATTATCAAGTTAAATTGATTATATTTACACTACTATCCGGCCTTTTTTATAGAGTTCTTAAAATAATACCCAACAATCGAAACTTGCTT
>JAGGSN010000116.1 GCA_021159005.1 Candidatus Zixiibacteriota bacterium
TCGATGTTGGAGCAAATGACTGTGAATGAATCTACATCACCATATATTTGAGGACCAACGCCGGCTGTGTTGCCGCGGATTATGTTGTTCATCAACGGTTCCTCAATAAATTCAGGACCTACTTTAAGCCCGCCTCCCATCCAATTAGCAATGTTATTACAAATAGTATTATTCTCAAAGTTTATTATATTTCTTGCATTCAATCCGCCTCCGCTTATACCAGCTTCATTTCCGTAAATTAAATTGTTATAATAATATTCACTTGTTACATTTGCAGGCCCAAAAACTGCAATTCCACCATCGTATGAATAAGCCAAATTACTACATATTATATTTGACTCAACCAAAACATTGCATCTATAAGTATATACTCCTCCCCCCTCGGCTCCAGATACATTATTAGCTATGATATTGCCTCTAATAACAACATCCGAATAACCGCAGTATATACCACCGCCCCTTTCACCGCCAAGCTGATGATAGGCAATATTATCTTTAATAATATTATTGGCAATCAAAGCATCAGAGTACTCGCAACAGATAGCGGCGCCTAATAACCATGTTCTGTTTTCAATGAATATATTATCAGATATAGTAATACTTGAATGCTTGCAATATAATCCTCCGCCAAAAATAATTCCATTGCAGTATTTAAAAAAATTATTTGATATTTCTATATTAGTATAATAACAAGCCACGCCGCCTCCCTTTGTAAAATCATCTCCCTCAAGTGCGCTTGTTCCCCATTCTATAATACAATGATTAATAATACAGTTGCTATCGGCGTTGAAAAAATTGATTCCAAGCCAGCGAGAAACAGTATCAGATGCGGTAAATACTATCGAGTCGCTTGAAGTCCCTATAGCCATTAAACAAGCGGATGTATCTATTATAAAGGCATAACAACCCTGAAAATCGATATAACATCCCGGCTCGATAATTAGAGTCGAACATTGCGGCACCCGCAAATCAGCAATAACCTCATAGGGGTTATTGTCAGCTGTCCATGTGCCATAGACATCGCCGGAGATTTCGATGGCATGGCTGAAACTATTAAAAGCAATCAATAGTAGGAGTAATATTAAAACTCTTTTCATAATTGTATACCTCTTTTTAATATAATCAAGAAGCCCCAAGTGTCAAGGTTTTTCCCCGGGGCTTCTTGTGTAAACTGCTATCTATCTTTAGTTTTTACTTTATCAGTTATATTACTCCTTTTTAAAAGAATTAATTCGCCAACCGGACAATCCTGACAGAACAAAGGCGCCGAACCGCCCCGAAAATAATTGAGTAGATAGGTGATATCGCTTCCGATAAATACACAGTTTCCATTGGCATCAGCCGCATGATATAGATATTCATCCGGACACATACAGGAATCAGGCGGCGGCGGACCTGAACCTCGAAAATAGTTAGTAGCGTATATGACATCAGAACCGATAACAAATCCATCACCGTTGACATCGCCAGCAACCGCGTCGGCGCAGTAGGTGTTTACATCAATTGAGCCATTATTAACAATGTAGTTACTCCTGTCGCAAGAAACCGATATATTTCCGCCAGTAGTTGGGTTTACTGTTAAATATACTCTTCCGGAAGCATCGGTATATCCCCTTTCGTAAATTTCCCCTTGTTTACTAAGAGTAACCAGCACATTAGGCAAAGGCATCGTATATAGGCTGTCGAGAACACGTACGGTTATTGTCTGAGTGCTGTCTAACTCTACAGATTCGGGGTGTTCAAGCACAAATTGACGAGGATTATCAGTATAAACAGTAAACTCTGGATCGCCAAATAGTGTATTGTCGTATGTAATAGTTCTGTATCTCCAGCAGGATGTGTAATTAGATTTCATACCATAATGAGCAGGTCCAAAACGATGGTCTATATAGCTCGTTTCACATAACAATTCAATCCTAGCAGCCTCTATTCTAAATGATAAGTCGCACCAACCTATACGCGTATTAAAAGTACCGGCGAAAGGACCGCCTTCAATGAATAAACACTTTTCAGCATAACAAAAATCATAGTGATAATCTTGGTCCCAGAAATACAAAACATCCATACAGCCAAGATGACATCCTATAGAAGAATGAATGTATTCTCGACCTTCCAACTCCACACTGTGAATAGTGTCAGCTTCTTCAGGCAGCCAAGGCATCAAAGCTGGCCAGGTTGTAACTCCCCATCTTGGATAATTGTTGCATCCCGTTGTCATTGTAGTAAACCATTCTGGGTCTGCATGACTTAAACTGAAATAATAACCGCATGAAGGATTACTAAGATAGCTTGTAACATCAATGCCTGTTGGCGATGTTGGATTAGGATCATAGGGCGATGGTTGTTCTCTGAATGTTTCAGTGTCAACATTAAAAAATGGAGAAAATTCATCAGCTATCGCTTGAGGTTGATTACCGGCATATTCAATATCAGCCATTTGGTCAGCCGATGAAATCATTACATTGCTTAAATAAGATGTACTGCCATAGCCCGGTTCAACTTCATAACGAATATGTTTTTCAATCCAGGTTGTGGCATGGCCGGGCTGGCTTATAGCGACTCTGCCGACAAAGATATCAGCGGCTACATCAATTCTATTTCCACCTTCGCCATCATAGAAGTATTCGCCAAATGTATCGTCTCCATCACCATCCCAATCACCTTCAAGACAGGCGTAATAGAGATCGCTAATAATTTGGGCTTGTGAATCAGCAGGTACTGAGCCATTATAACGTTCCGGATGGGCATATCTTACCGGTACAACATCCATATTTCCTGCCAGAAGCACGTAGATTGCGCCATCGGTATATTTGTCAATAATGAAGTTGCGCAGCTTCTCCGGGTTGTCGCGCCCATCATAGTTGGGATAGATATCATCCTCAAGCGTAAAGATTTCAACCTTGCAGCCGTCATAGCTTGTTTTGAAATACTTAAATGGAATCAATTCCTGAGCGAATTGATTGCTGGTATTAGTTACAATCACATAGTCGGGAGGTATATCATCGGGATCAACCGGATAATTGTAGTTAAATGTTTGAATTGTCGGCGTATTTCCATCCACATCGCCATAGTTTCGGACAATGCCTTTCAAGTACTTCATTACGACATTGTGCGAATAAACGCTTCGACTGGAAACCGAACGCGGCTGACTGCCGGCGGCAGTCAGATGAATCGTAAGCGAGACATTCGTTATCAGCCACAACTCATTA
>JAGGSN010000117.1 GCA_021159005.1 Candidatus Zixiibacteriota bacterium
TCCCATGCGTATTGCTGTGGG
Organism: Candidatus Zixiibacteriota bacterium; assembly: GCA_021159005.1. Classification (NCBI taxonomy): domain Bacteria; kingdom Pseudomonadati; phylum Candidatus Zixiibacteriota; species Candidatus Zixiibacteriota bacterium. Next base: position 22 of record JAGGSN010000117.1, read on the forward strand.
GACAGCGTCTGCGATGGTGGCGGCAACGGCGTTCACTGGTTTTCTAGGACATGCATTGCATGGGAGTTTCAATCCTTCTTGGGCTATACCAATTGCGGTTATAACGATATTTGGCGGAGTGTTAGGAGGTAAAACTGCTCTTAAAACAAAACCGAAATACTTAAAAACACTTTTTGCCGTCACTACTCTAATTGCAGCTTTACTCATGATTCTAAATTCTGGTATTGGTAATTGATTAGTGAGTTGTATAAGGAAGGACTTGAGTTGGTTGAAAGTTTGCTGAGAGTGATAAAAGGTGTACAATCAATTTTGTAACTCATTGGTCATTAAGGGGATATAAAAAGCGGGGGTTGGCTGCGCAAAAGACAAAACTTTTAAATTAACGTTCAGTTTATAGTTGTAGATTTTGGCGTATAGTTGATTGTTGTTGCAACTTCAAGCAGCCTTTTTAGCCATACTCATCTTCTACAGTTCGATTTGTTAAGCAATTTACTATAAGCAGGTTACAAAGCGCAAAAAAGTGTAGTGCCTCACTTTTTCAGCTTATTACAACAAATTCAGACTGTCTGTTTAACGTTTTCCTGCCTGCCGGCGCCCGCCTGTCTGCGGACATGGGGCATGGCGTAAAGTTGGAGGCATCGCCACGCCGCAAACCTGGGCTACCTTGCCTATAGTTCCTTTCGTTTCATTACGGATGATGTAACCTTTGTCGTTGATGGTTTATTATGTATCAGGATGGAGGCTTTGCGACATCCTGATACCAAAGGTACCCTCAGGATGTCACTTCGTTTCCATCATGAGAGATAAGAAAAACTAGTAGATTGTTTTAGATAAAACCTGATATATCTGCTTGATTTTAATAACCAAATATCACTAAATATATCAATAAAACTGATTAATGGACAATAAACCCTAACGAGGTGAAAATATGAAAGCCATCAACCCTGCTACTAATGAACTCATAAAAGAGTATAAAGAACATACCAAAGAAGAAGCCAGCCAAATTATAAATGCCTGCCATAATGAACATCTATCTTGGCGGAAAATACCCTTTGGCGACCGGGCACAATTGATGCATAAAGCGGCGGATAACCTTCGCGAAAACAAAGAGGAATATGCCCGAACAATGACACTCGAAATGGGGAAAATCATCGCCGAAGCGCGCGCCGAAATCGAGAAATGCGCCTGGGTGTGCGATTTTTATGCCGGCAACGCCGAGCGATTCCTTCAGGATGAGATTATCGAAACCGATGCCAGCAAAAGCTTTGCCGCTTTCGAGCCGCTTGGCGTAGTGTTGGCTGTGATGCCCTGGAATTTCCCGTTCTGGCAGGTGTTCCGTTTCGCCGCGCCGGCCCTGATGGCTGGCAACGGCGGCGTTTTGAAACATGCTTCGAATGTTCCCGGCTGTGCTCTTGCTATCGAGAGGGTTTTTCATGAAGCGGGATTTCCGGAAAATATATTCAGAACGATGCTGATAGCCTCCGGCAAAGTGGCTGATGTAATCAAGAACAATCGTATCAAAGCGGTTACTCTTACCGGCAGCGAACCGGCGGGCATGCAGGTGGCATCCATAGCCGGGCAGGCGCTTAAAAAGACAGTCCTTGAGCTTGGCGGCTCCGATCCGTATATCGTGCTGGAGGACGCCGATATAAAAGCCTGCGTCGAGACCTCAGTTACAGCCCGTATGATTAACGCCGGCCAGAGCTGTATCGCCGCCAAGCGGTTTATTGTAGTCGAATCGGCGGCAAGGCAATTCGAGGAGGAGCATACCCGGATAATGAAATCGCTAAAAATCGGCGACCCGCTTTCGGATGATACACAGGTTGCCCCGATGGCGAGGATGGACTTACTCGAGGAGTTGGACGGGCAGGTTCAAAAATCAATCAAGCTTGGCGCTAAGCTTCTCTGCGGCGGTAAAAAAGCTGAGGGACCCGGAGCTTTCTATCTCCCTACTGTTTTGTCTGATGTCAAAAAGGGAATGCCGGTTTACAATGAGGAAACATTCGGTCCGGTAACCGCGATTATCAAAGTGAAAGATGCCGAAGACGCTGTCGAGGTTGCCAATGATTCGGAATTCGGGTTGGGGGGAAGTCTCTGGTCGAAGGATTTGCGCAAGGCTGAATCAATCGCTCGCAGAATCGAGACCGGGTCGGTATTCATCAACGGCATGACTAAATCCGATCCCCGTTTACCATTCGGCGGCATAAAAAAATCCGGTTTCGGACGGGAGCTTTCGCATTATGGCATAAAAGAATTTGTCAATATCAAGACGATTTGGATTGCCTGAGTCAAATGATTTGAAGCATATTTACATAGATAATCATTATTTAATTTAGGCAAGCCGCAGCGAAATATAGCCTGTTAGTTTTGCCCGCATTATTCAAAAAAAATATAAGAAAGTCATTGCTCCGCCTATGGCGGACGACGCGGCAATCTCCTTGTTGCCATGCAAATTAGGGCATACAGATTGCCGCGCTCCCTTTGGTCTCCGCCGTGGCGGAGCAATGACAGATTGGCATGCTGCTGCATTACCCTATAGAGTTTATGAATAATGCGGATTAGAGGAATTTACATAATTTTGTATCGATACTGGAGTTTATGAATAAAACAGGTTTATTTACGCTAATTATTGACTTTATAGCATCTTAAAGCTTAATATTAAGCATGAGCGATTCAGAAAAGCAAAATTTGCAGAACGCCGCCGGCGTTGAATTTTCAACCAAATTGAAAAATATTTCCGATTCACCCGGAGTCTATCTTTTTAAAAACGCCGAGGGAAAAATAATCTATATAGGCAAAGCCAAATCGCTTAAAAAACGCGTAAGATCATATTTTTCAAGAACAATAGCTCATCCGCGTACCCAGAAGCTTGTCTCATTAATTGCAGACATCGAAACGCTGGCTACCGATACGGAACTCGAAGCGCTTATCCTTGAATCTAATCTTATTAAAGAAAATCAGCCGCGCTATAATGTAAACCTCAAAGATGATAAAAGATACCCTTATATAAAAATTACCAATGAAATATATCCCCGACTGCTGGTTGTCCGTCAGGTTAAAAATGATAAGGCGAAATATTTTGGACCATACACGCAAGCCAAAGCGATGCGTTGGACCCTGAAGCTTATTCGCAAAATTTTCCCCGTGCGTTCCTGTAATCTGGCAATACCATCGCCGCGCAAGTATAAAGTCTGCCTCGATTATTTTATAGGTAAATGTCCCGGATGTTGTGAGCCGGGCAGGACAACGCCGGATGAGTATAATGAAATAATCGAAGGGGTTATATTGATGCTTTCCGGCCGCTCGGATGAGGTTGTTGAAACATTAACTGCCAAAATGATGGAACATTCCGATAGACAGGAATTTGAAAAAGCCGCCGCTGCCCGCGATCAAATTAGAGCCTTGCAATCGATAATACAAAAGCAAAAAGTTGTTTCGGGTGATTTAATCAATAGAGATATAATTGTAGTTGCCCGCGCGGTAGCTGATGTTTGCATTGTTGTTCTGCAAATTCGCAAAGGGATATTAATTGGCAGACAGCATTTCTATCTTACCGCCCCTGAGGAGGCTCAAACAGGCGAGATACTATCCTCATTTATAATAAGATATTATAAAACCACGTCATTTTTGCCCTCTGAGATATATACTCCGGAAGAGCTTGAGGAACCGGAATTGATTAAGCTATGGTTTTTATCAAAGAAAAGCTTCGGCATTAAAATGATTCAACCAAAAAAAGGTGAAAAATTTAAACTGATTAGATTAGCCGAGAAAAATGCCAAGCTGCTTTTAAATGAATTGTTGGCGGAAAAAAGCACCATAAAGAAGAAACCGCCGGCAATACTGTTAAGCCTTCAAAGAGACCTTTATCTCAAAACCATTCCCCGCACTATTGCCGCCTGCGACATATCAAATCTTGGCGATAGCGATGCAGTAGGCTCGGTAATCTTTTTCAGCGAGGCAAAACCTCTTAAAAAAGGCTACCGCCGCTTCAAGATTAAAACCGTTGAGGGACAGGATGATTATTCAATGATGGCTGAAGTAGTCGGCCGGTATTTCAATCATCTCGCTGAAAATAATATGGATTATCCTGATTTGCTGTTAATTGATGGCGGGAAAGGCCAATTGGGAGCCGCTTTAAACGCCTTAAGCGAGCTGGGAATAACCTCACAGCAATGCGCCTCGCTTGCCAAGCAATTCGAGGAAGTGTACCTTCCCGGACGACCGGAACCGATTAGCATACCGCGAACATCATCGGCATTGAGGCTCCTTCAGCATGTGCGGGATGAGGCTCATCGTTTTGCGATAAATTATCACCGTAAACTGCGGTCAAAAAATGTTGCGGCATCGGAGCTTGACAATATTCCGGGAGTAGGCGATAAGCGGAAATATATTTTGCTTGGCGCCTTAGGCTCGGTGGAGGCAATAAAAAATGCCCGCTTGCAGGATATTTTAAACATTAGCGGAATTCCAAAGACATTAGCAGTTAAAATATATGAACATTTTCATTCGGGAGATACAGATGAATAGTATTCTAAAAGTTGATTTTATTGAAGTTGGACCGTTTCAAACAAACTGTTATTTAGTGAGGGGTAATAATAAGGCGATTATTATCGATCCGGGCGATGAATTTTTTAGAATCGAAAAGCTGATTAATAAGTATAATGCGGAAGTGGAAAAGATTATTCTAACTCATGGTCATATTGACCATATCGGGGCGGTTTCTCAGGTGAAGAATATCACTAATGCCCTTGTTATGATTCATCCTGATGATGCCGGGATGCTTACCGATGCCAAAGCCAATCTATCGGCATATCATGATACGGAGTTTACTATCGATGCCGCCGATGAATTTATAAATGACGGCGACATTATCGAAATTGGCGGGATTCAGCTTAAAACGCTTCATACTCCCGGGCATACTCCCGGCGGGATTTCCCTTCTAACTGACGGTATAGTATTTACCGGCGACGCCTTATTCTGGGGTTCTATAGGACGCACTGATTTACCCGGCGCGAATCATGAAACATTAATAAATGCCATAAAGTCGAAATTGCTGACTCTTCCCGATGAAACCATTGTTTATCCGGGACATGGACCGCAAACTACAATCGGCAAAGAACGAGAAATAAATCCATGGCTGATATAATACCCTGCGATTTACATGTCCACCCCGATTTTGTGAAGAAAACAGTTGAAATGGGCGCCGCAATTAATGCCATCGGTTCGGGTGCGCATCATGCTGACAGTCTTGGCGCAAATATAAATTCGACGCTTGAATTAATCGGTAATTTCAATATTTCTGTTAAGCCATTTTATGAAAACAAGTAAACTGAATCGCTCATTCTATAAGCGGCCGACTCTTGAGGCAGCTGTAAATCTTCTTGGCAAGATTTTGATATACAATATAAACGGTGAGCAACTTGGGGGACGGTTAGTTGAGCTGGAGGCATATATCGGCGAGGATGACCCTGCCTGTCATGCCTGCCGGGGGATGACGCCGAGAAATGAAATCATGTATGGAAACGCCGGCTATTTATATGTATATTTTACCTACGGCAACCATTACATGCTAAACATCGTAACAGAGAGAAAAGGGTTTCCAGCCGCCGTGCTGATTAGGGGTTTGGAACCGCTTTATGGTATTGAAGCTATGAAGCGAAACAGAGGAGTTAAAAAACTGTCGGATGTAAGCAGCGGACCTGGCAAGCTGGCTAAAGCATTAAATATAACCACGGCGCAAAAAGGCCTTGATGTTGCCGGAAATACGATATATGTACTTGATGATAAGAAGCATATTGATAATATCTGGCATTCGACACGCATCGGTATAGGAGATAACGGCGCCGATAAGAAATGGAGATTTTATATCAATGGCAACCCGCATGTCTCAAAAATGGCGCGTTATGTGAAAGAAACGGCGAAACCTTATGCGGATTGTTGACAGATGGTTATTGACTTGAAAAATTTTATCGATTTTAAATGGTATAAAATCGCTGCCCGTAGGGGCTTATCCTCCGAAGCGGATAAGCCCTCTGGTTGATGATAAAGCAACAAACAACTCTGGTTGCCAAGCGCCGCTTGGTAACCAGAGTGGGAGTATGCAATACGCCCCTACGCGCGGTGCATTTATTATCTTAATACTTGAGATATTGTTTAATAAGGATGGTTTTATTAATACTATTAAAGATTCATTTCGGAGGACAGCTTGTTTAATCTTGAACGCTTAGTTTTATTGGCGCCGGCATTTCTTTTGGCGATAACCGTTCACGAATTTTCTCATGGCTATATCGCCTACAGGCTTGGCGACCCAACCGCCAAGGATATGGGGCGGCTAACATTAAATCCCTTGGTGCATCTGGATTTATTTGGCTTATTGGCACTATTATTTATAGGATTTGGCTGGGCTAAACCGGTTCCGGTTAATACTGCCAACTTGGCAAATCCTCGACGCGATAATATCTGGATTGCCTTAGCGGGACCGGCATCCAATTTTATAAGCGCTTTTATATTTGGCATACTGTTTAGAATTTTAAGCCCGCTGCTAATCGGTTCCGACGTAGGTCAAGTGATTTTATCCATGATATTCTTAGCGGTATGGATAAATTTAATCCTTACTGTCTTTAATCTTTTGCCAATACCCCCTCTTGATGGTTTTCATATTTTGGAAGGGCTTGTGTCCTATGAAACATACATGAAGCTTCAAACTTTTAATCGTATGGGTTCAATGATTCTTTTGGGTATTATAGTTATTTCAACTATGACTCATATAAATATCTTTGGGATTATCTTTGGCCCGTTTCTCAGGATTTTCGGCAGCATATTTACAGGACAAAATCTTGCGTTTTAGAATAACTCCATTGCTGTTGCTAATGTTATTTGCCTGCGGTCCCAAACCCGAGGTGAAAATCAGCAATGTTTCGAATAACCCGCAGGAAATCCGGGATGGATTTTTTCAACGCTATAATGATATTAATTCGCTAGCGATAAGCGGCGATTTATCTATCACCGCTGATAAAGCATATAACTGTAAACTTCAACTGCTTTATGCTTCCCCTGATAGTTTTGCTTTTATGGCAGAGGGAACTCTTGGAGTTGACTTAGCGCGGGGAGCCATTTGCGGCGATTCAGGATTCTGGGAGATTCCTCGCGAACAATATCATGAGAAACTTCATCAGGGCGACCGAATAAATTTCGAAAATGGCAAGTTTCAGATAGATATCGAACAATTATTGCAGGCGGTTTTCTATTTTCGCAAGTACGCAGATGTTGATTTTATTAAACAAACAGGGTCGCGTTTTACTTATTCATACGGCGCTGATAATTGCAAAATAATTATGGAAATAAACAGAGATTCACTAACGCCGGTAAGGCAGACATTTATAAGTTCGAGCGATAAGACTTATGCAGAGTATTACGATTGGAAATTATCTTCTGATAATATAATGTTTCCGGGGCGAATAAAAATATATTCATTTCAGCCAAATACAGTCTTGGAGTACAAAATAGATAAAATAAAAGCTAATCATAGCTTGAAAACATCCTTTTTCCTGCCAAAGTTTTAATATATTATCGTTCAACGGGTTAATGCGGACAATACGCTAAAACAACTTGACAAATATTGGTTTTGTCTTATGTTGATTATATAATGTATGGAATAATTGTAAAAATTCAGGATTTAACTTTAGGGAATTATTAAGGAATTACTGCGCTGTAATAATGAAATTTAAAGCTGTAAATTTTCTATTTTTCGCGATGCTGGCAATTCTCTTTATTCTCAGTTTTGCCAGCGCCAAGGAGAATGAACAATCTCATAAAGCGTATCCGCCTATGACTCTCGATAGCGGCGGCCCGGATGCTTTCGGCTATACCTGGATTGATTCCGATGAACCAGGCGGACCTGTTTTCGGATGGATTGATATTGCTGATATAGGCACTCCGCTTACGTTGGGTGATGATGACAACCAGGGGCCTTTCGATATTGGATTTGATTTCACATTTTATGAGAATACTTTCACCTCAGTAAACATTTGCTCGAATGGCTGGATAACATTCATCGGTACCGAAAATGAATATCTGAATACCTCTATCCCGGATACATCCCGGCCTAATAATTTGCTATCTGTTTTCTGGGATGATTTAGCTCCCAACAATGGCGGCGAGGTTTATTATTACAGTGATTCCGAACAGGGTATTTTCGTTATTTCATATGATGGCGTTCCCTATTATTTTCAAAGCGGCGCTCTTCATTTCCAGGTTATACTTCATGATAATGGCGATATCGTATACCAATATGGCTCTATGGCTGATGCCGGACATGGCAATAATTCCGCAACAATCGGCATAGAGGATGCCATGGGCACGGTAGGTCTTCAAGTTTGCTGCAATCAGGCTTATATACATGGCGATATGGCGATTCTATTCAATCCTCCAGCGGCATTTGATTTTGATGCAGCGCCAACTGCCTTTGTTTCACCTGCCGGTTTCGGGCAGGTTGATAATCCTTTTACGCCGGCTGTAGCTTATGCCAACCTTGGAACGCAGAGAATATCTTTTGATGTTTCCCTTATTATTACATTTAACGAGCAAGAAGTATATAGAGAAACGGGCGTTATCAACAGTTTGGATCCCGAAAGCGAAATTGATTATTCCTTCCCCGATTATAATCCTATCAATGAAGGAACTTATATGTTGTCTGCCATATCTTTTTTTGAGGCCGATGAAGACACTGCCAATGATGTTCTCAATTACGATTTTCTGGTTTTGTCAACTAACTTGCCGCCTCAAGACCTTGCTGCTGTAAGCAATCAGGACAGCGAAGTGCCGTTAGAATGGTCTGAGCCGGGCGGTTCTGCCTGCTCAACTATTGTTTATGATGACGGCGTTATTGATAACATGTATTATTTTTGCTCGGCGGAAAATATTAGCGCAAGCCGTTTCGCGGCAGTCGCGCCGATAGAAATTCATGCTGTTTGGGTGCATGTATTAACTCTGGGCGATACGCAATGGCCATGGCCGGATGATGCTCACGATCCTGTCGAAATCGGAATCTGGCAAGGTTGCAGCAATCCGGAAACGCAGATATATTCGGAAATAACAACCTGCTCGCCGGGTGAGGATATAAATCTTTTTTTCGATCCTCCGTTAATTTGCTCAACTGACGAAATGTGGGTATCTTTTAACAACACAACCAATGTAGGTCCGTATGACGCTCTTTGCCTTGATGCTTATACGGATTACCCGGAAAATAAATGGGCTCGTATTAGCGGCACCTGGTCTTTGTATTCAAATATTGATGGCGACAACTTTATAAGAGCCTCTATACGTTCCAATGGCAACAACATAGTCTTAACACCGGCTAATCCATATATGGACGATAATCCGGTTGCTCTTGATACGGAGCTTTTGCTTGGCTATAATCTTTATCGCTCTCTTACACCAGATGTTCCTGTTGATGAAGAACACAAAATTAATTCCGGCTATCTTGGTGAAACCGAATACAATGACAATGATGTTGAAAACGGCGTTACTTACTATTATGTCTGCACCGCAGTATACGATAATGACGGCGATATTGAAGAATCGGAACCATCAAATGAAGTTTCGGCAACGCCTTGCGCTCCGGGCGAACTAATAGTCAATCCATATGAAATCAGCGATACGGTTGATTTCGGCGGTATTGCTTACATTGCTTTAACCCTGACCAATGATGGCGGCTTACCGGTAAATTTCTCTATCGAAACAACAACCGAAGACAGACTTTACACAGCCGATGCTCCATACAGACATGGCATTGCATCCGCTAAGCGCTACAGCAATAGCTCCGAGTATGACAAGTCATGCACTGCTCCCGATAAGCGCTTCCTGCCGGTTGCTCTTGGTTTTGGCGGTCCTGATGAATTTGGCTACAAATGGATTGATTCGGATGAGCCAAACGGGGCATCTTTTAATTGGCTTGATATTGCCGGCTATGGCAGCCCGCTTTATATGGCTGATGATGACAACCAGGGGCCATTCAATATGGCATTCCAGTTCCCGTTCTATGGTCAAACATTCTCAAGTTTCAGGATTTGCTCGAACGGATTTATCTCATTCACAAGCGACGATAATGATTATAATAATGGAGAAATTCCCGCTTCGGATTCTCCCGAAAACCTTATAGCGCCGTTCTGGGAAGATTTAGCGCCTAATGATGGCGGCATGATATACTGGCTAACCAATGAGAACATGACAGTTGTTTCTTATGTTGATGTTCCCGCCTATGACTATGGTAATGGAACCGGACCGTTTACTTTCCAGGTTATTTTCTATCCTGACGGCAAGATTAAATATCAGTATCTCGATATGAATCCTCCCTTTGACTATTGTACCATAGGCATTCAGGATGCTTCCGGAACAATCGGTTTGCAGGTAGTTTGTAATGCGCCTTATGTCCACAATGATTTGGCTATTATACTCAAAGCTGGTTGGCTAAGCGTAAATACATCTTCTGGCGTGGTGCCGGCAGGCGGCGAGTTTGAGGTCGGGATAATTATGAATGCCTCCGATTTGGATGAAGGCGCCTACTATGGCGATATCCTCATTTGTTCCTATGATGAAAACCATCAGCTTGATGATATTGATGTGCCGGCTACCCTAATAGTAGGTGATACTACAGGTATCGAGAATGAAAATATCGCTTTGACTGCCGCATATTCGCTGAGCCAGAACTACCCCAACCCATTCAACGCCCAAACCGCAATCAACTTTGCACTTCCCGAAGCGTCAGATGTAGAATTGTCTGTCTATAATATACTTGGACAGAAAGTCGCAACGCTTGTTGATGGCTTTAAGCAAGCCGGTTATCACACTGTCAGCTGGAAGGCAGTAAATGTGTCATCGGGCATCTACTATTACAAAATCACTACCGGAGATTTTATTAAAGTTAATCAAATGACATTGCTTAAGTAAATTTTTTGCGTCAGGATAGAGGCTTGCGACATCCTGACGCCAGTGAACGGCTCCGCTATAGGCGGACTCTTCTGCCAGAGCTGTCGGAAGTAGCTTCCGACAGCACAGAAACCCTCTGCAATAAGGTCTTTTTTTATTTTATGCCGATATAATTGACAGCGGCATTGAGTGTAGTTTATAATACAGGTATGCATGATATAGCCGAAATATACTTAGAAAGCATGCGCTTAGAGAAAGGTTCATCGCCCAATAGCATAGAGGCTTACAGCCATGATTTGTATCGGTTTATGGAACATTTCGCGAATAAAAAAATAACAGAGATTTCGCCGCTTGATATAACCGATTACCTTATAACGCTTCAACAAGCAAATCTGTCATCAAGCTCGATTGGGCGAAGTCTAAGCGTTATAAAGGGGTTTTTCAAATATGCAGTCCGGATTGGGAAAATCAACATCAACCCGGCAAATAACATAGCCGGCCCTAAAATCTTTCGGCCATTGCCCGAAACGTTGACGATTAAACAGGTTATAAAGATTCTGGAAATGCCCGATACTAATACTCTACTTGGCATACGCGATAGAGCGCTGTTGGAGTTCTTATACGGAACCGGAGCTAGAATCTCCGAGGCATTAAACTGCCGAAAGGATGATTTAATCCCGGAGATGATGTTGGTGAGATTGTTTGGAAAAGGAAAAAAAGAGAGAGTTGTGCCATTAGGTATGGCTGGCTGGCAGGCATTAAAAATTTATTTAGAGAATGCAAGACCTAAGCTTGCCAATAATAAAAGCGCTGATTATATGTTCTTAGGCAGCCGCGGCAACCCGCTTCAAAGAATGACCGGTTGGAGAATCGTGAAAAAATATTGTCTGATAGCGGGTATTGACAAGAATATTTCGCCGCATACCTTTCGCCACAGTTTCGCCAGTCATTTGCTTATGGGCGGCGCGGATCTTTTAGCTGTGCAGGAATTGCTCGGACATGCCGATATATCAACAACGGAGATATATACGCACTTAGACCGCGATTTTATAATCTCTGAACATCGAGAGTTTCATCCACGGGAGAAATGGAATTAATGCCGACAGAAATGACCACAAAGCCGGATTATAAGGAAAAGGCTGAAACACAGAAATTCCACTGCGCTTTAATCCAGAAAGGCACCGCAGTAGAGGATCGGATTCTGCGGTCAATCGGGTCGTATGAAGTTGTTATCCATAAGATTTCAAATATCGATGAGATATTAACTCATTGCCATCGGGCAAAGCTGGAGATGATTGTAATCGCAGGCAATGGTCCCTCCGATTGGATGATGGAATTCATTCGCAGAATCAAACGCGATTCTACGCTTCAATTTATCCCTATAATTATGTTTCATCCGGCTCCGGCAAGGGATATACTTATCGAAGCATACCGAAGCGGCATTGATGAGGTTATTACAAACTTCTGGGATTATGCGTTGGTTACCGCCAAAATGGAAATGCTCATAAACCGTTCAAAGCGCGATCTTTCAGTCAATCCGACAACCAAACTGCCGGGTCCATCGGCAATTGAAAAAGAAATCAATACCCGACTTCAGAACGATGAAAATATAGCTGTTTGCTATGGCGATTTAGATAATTTTAAAGCCTATAATGATTATCACGGTTATGTTTATGGCGACAAAATAATCTTGCTGGTTTCATATATAATTCGTAATACCGTCCATGATTTAGTTGAAAACGGTTTTGTTGGTCATATTGGCGGTGATGATTTTGTTTATATAATTCCTTTGTCGAAGGTGGATATAGTATGTAAAAAAATTATCGAAATATTCGACAGGGTTATTCCATTCAAATACAGCCATGCCGATCGTGAAGCAGGATATATTGATGTTATCAATAGAAAAGGCGAGATGGAAAGATTTCCTATAATGACCCTATCGATTGCTGTCTTGCCTAATCAAAGGCATACATTTACGCACATTGGCGAAATGTCACATATGATTGCGGACTTAAAAAAATATACTAAAACGCTGTCGGGTTCTAATTATATGATAGAACGCCGGAAAAAGTATTAGCCCGGATTAATCATAAAATCCATTTTGTTATTAGAAGTCAGCTTTTAATCCCATAGACAATAATATAATAGAAGCAATATCAGGAACCAATTAAGAATACAGAGTTTTTTGTGCTGTCGGAAGTTACTTCCAACAATTCTGACAGAAGAGTCCGCCTATAACGGATTAAAATTTATGAATAATCCGGGCTATAACTATATCTAAAAACAGCCAAAACCCATCTATCTAAATCAGTTGACTTTAACCTGCTAAATTTATACATTGAAGCCCAATTGAATATTGGAAATAATTAAACTTTTACGATAATTCCTCAACGAAAGGATTACTGAATGGTTGGAATTGTTGGATATGGAGCTTATCTACCCCGCAACCGAATTAAAGTTGAAGAGATAGCCAAAGTTTGGGGCACGGATGCTGTAAGCTTTAAAAAAGGTATGATGCTTCAGGAAAAATCGGTGCCATGTCCTGATCAGGATACTATCACGATGTCGGTAGAAGCCGCTCGCCGTGCTATAACGCGAGCCGGTATCGACCCATCAAAAGTGGGAGCTATTTACATCGGATCAGAATCTCATCCCTATGCGGTTAAGCCATCCGGCACGACCTTAGCCGAGGCTATCGGCGCAGTTCCCGATTGTCATTGCGCCGATTTCGAGTTTGCCTGCAAAGCCGGCTCGGAGGGCATGTTTGTGGCTATGGGCTTAGTCAAAGCAGGTGAAATCGAATACGGCATCGCAGTAGGCGGCGATACCTCACAAGGTGCTCCCGGTGATGCCTTAGAGTACTCTGCCTCTGCCGGAGCAGCGGCGTTTGTGATGGGCAAAGATAAACTTGTTGCCGAATGCCTTTACACGCATTCTTTTATGACTGATACGCCCGATTTTTGGCGGCGCGAACACCAGTTCTACCCCCGTCACGCCTCGCGTTTTACCGGCGAACCTGCCTATTTTAAGCATACTCTGGGTTGTGCTAATGCTATCATGGAAAAAGCCAATATGAAGCCGGCTGATTTTGATTATGCGGTTTTCCATCAGCCAAACGGCAAATTCCCGATGATGGCCAGCAAAAAGCTTGGCTTTACAAAAGAACAGGTAGAGCAAGGCTGGTTGTCGCCGCTTTTGGGCAACACTTACTCCGGCGCTTCCCCGATAGGATTAACTGCGGTTTTGGATATCGTCAAACCCGGCGATAAAATCCTAATGGTATCTTATGGTTCCGGTTCTGGCAGTGATGGTTTCATCTGGCAGGCAACCGACCGTATTACAGAAGTACAGGATATGGTAGCGCAAACGAGGGCTCAGCTTGAATCAGACCGCCGGAAATATCTTGATTATGGTACTTATTCGAAATATCGCGGCAAGATTAAGAAGCTTAGTTCATAACCCCATTTTGAATAGAATTTTGGAGGATAATAAATGAGAGATGTTGCAATAATCGGTATCGGGATGAACAAATGGGGAGAACTCTGGAAAACGTCGATCCGTGATCTGATTGCCCAGAGCACCATGTTGGCTCTTGATGATGCCGGTTTGGATAAAGTCGAGGCGATGTATATAGGCTGTATGTCATCCGGGTTGTTTACCGACCAGGAGCATTTAGCCGCAATCGGGCCTGATTATTCCGGTCTGTGTCCTATCCCGGCTACTCGCGTAGAATCAGCTTGCGCGTCCGGCGGATTAGCGGTGCGTTCGGCATATATGCATATAGCCTCAGGCATGGCAGATGTAGTCATGGCAGTAGGTGTCGAGAAAATGACCGATGTTGACGGCGCTGGAGCCACTTTCGGCTTAGCCTCCGCCGCCGACCAGGAATACGAAGTATATAATGGCATAACATTCCCCGGCTTGTATGCGATGATGGCTGCTCATCATATGAACAAATACGGCACTACGCGCGACCAGCTTGCTCAAGTAGCGGTCAAAAACCATAAAAACGGCAAACTGAACCCCTTAGCTCAGTTCAGGATGGATATCACTGTTGAACAGGTTAAAAATGCGGTTATGATTGCCGACCCGCTGACTATTTTAGATTGCTCGCCTATTACCGATGGTTCAGCCGCGGTTATTTTGTGTTCTATGGATAAAGCCAAAGAGATATGCAAAAAACGGTTGGTCAAAATAATCGGTTCCGGTCATGCCACCGATACAATCCAGCTGGCTCAGCGTGAAGATATTTCATATCTGAAATCAACTGAACTGGCCGCCAAACAGGCTTTCGAGATGGCTGGCAAAAAACCGGCTGATATTGATTTTGCCGAGGTGCATGATTGTTTTACAATCGCCGAGATTATGGTAATCGAGGCTTTAGGTTTTGTGGATAAGGGCAAAGGCGGCTCTGCTATCGCTGATGGTTTAACTATTATAGAGGGCAAAAAGCCCGTGAATGCCAGCGGCGGTTTGAAATCAAAAGGTCATCCTGTAGGAGCAACCGGAGTAGCCCAGATTGTCGAACTCACCAAGCAGATTCGCGGTGAGGCAGACGAGGGGCGTCAGATAAAGAAAGCGGATATTGGATTGGCTCAGAACATGGGCGGCAGCGGCGCCAGCACAGCCGTTCACATCCTGGAGGGTATGTAATATGTCAGCGCCTAAATACTGGAGAGAAATGCCTCAGAGATACCGCTATGAGGCGGCTAAATGCACAAAATGCGGTAAAGTAAATTTCCCGCCGCGGCTGGTTTGCCCAGCCTGCGGCGCGCGTGAGTTTGAACAACAGAATATTAACACTGCCGGTAAAGTTGAAACTTTCACAATTATTCGTACTGCGCCTTCTCCTTTCGTAGACCAGGCGCCTTATCCGATAGCGATTGTCAATCTTGGCGATGATGTAAAAATCCTCTGCCAGATAGCCGATTGCGATCCGGATGAAATAAAAATCGGCATGCCTGTTAAGCTCGAATTCAGAATGATACAGAAAGAGGGCGAGGACGGTATTATCTGTTATGGCTACAAAGGCGTTCCGGAATTTTAATTGATAAATAACGGTTTGAAAAGATAGAAAGTGTGATGTGTCAGGATGGAAGCTTGCGACATCCTGACACAAGTATGCTATATGAGTAGAAATTGGAAAAACTACTATATCGATAATGCCGTTCATCATGTAACCGGCACAGTTCATGGCTGGCAGCCAGTATTGATCTATCCTGAAATCTTATCAATATTTTTCCTTGATTTTAATCGCATGACAATAAGATGGGATGTTGTTATTATCGGTTTTGTAATAATGCCCGAGCATTTTCATATGTTATTACAAAGTAAACACGCTGAACATATAAAGAAGTTTATTCAAGGTGGAAGACGTTCTGTGTCTGGTAGAGTCCGTCGTTTGATAGAAGCAAAAAGCTGTGTCTTTAAATCTTTCTGTTTAAAAAATGATATTGAACCATCGGTGTTCTATTCAAAAACTGGTGGCAAATCATTGTTCCGGTTCTGGAAAGAAAAGCCCAGAGTTTTACCTTTATCTAAAGAAATTGACATTAAAAATAAGCTGGACTATATTCACAATAATCCTGTGAAGAGAGGATTAGTAAAATCACCCGATGAATGGGAGTATTCAAGTTTTGGGTTTTATGCTGATAGAAGGCCTGTTGGTTTGCCTATCAGCGCCCAGCGTCAGGATGTCGCAAAGCTTCCATCCTGACGCATCAGAATATCGCGTAGGGGCGTATTGCATACGCCCTCTTTGGATTTCGGAGATCAGCGTCAGGATATCGCCCGCCCGAGACGGACATCCTGACGCATAAGAAAAATAACAGCTTGAAAAGATAGAGGGTTCTCGTGTTTCAGATAGAATCGAAAATTGATACCAATAGCCAGGAATTTAAGCAAAACGTTGAGCATTGGAAAAAGAAAACAGCTCTTCTAAAAGAACGTCTCGACAAAATCAAAGAAGGCGGACCGCCTTATGCCCGTGAAAAGCATCTCAAAAGAGGCAAGCTTCTAACCCGCAATAGAGTCAAAGGTCTATTCGATAAAAACACTCCTTTTATGGAGTTTTCATCCTTAGCGGCTTATGATATGTATGATAACGCGGCTCCGGCTGCCGGCATTATTACCGGCATCGGCTGTGTGCATGGCCGCGAGGTTTTAATTGTTGCCAATGATGCTACTGTGAAAGGCGGCACCTATTTCCCGATTACAATCAAGAAGCATGTGCGGGCGCAGGAAATAGCTATGGCAAATCACTTGCCTTGCGTCTATCTTGTTGACTCCGGCGGTGTGTTTTTACCGCATCAAAAAGATGTTTTCCCCGATAAAGGGCATTTCGGCACTATCTTCTATAATCAGGCAAAACTATCGGCCATGGGGATTCCCCAGATTGCAGTAGTGATGGGTTCATGCACTGCTGGCGGCGCTTATGTGCCGGCGATGAGCGATGAGGCTGTTATTATCCGCAAGCAGGGAACAATCTTTATCGGCGGGCCGCCGTTAGTCAAAGCCGCTACCGGTGTGGATGTTACCGATGAAGAATTGGGCGGCGCCGATGTTCACTGCCGTATTTCGGGAACGGCTGACCATTATGCTCAAAATGATGAACATGCTCTGCAGATTACCCGCAATATTATCGAATGTTTAGAGACTCCAAGGAAATTCGATATCGGCAGAACCGAACCTGTCGAACCGAAATATGACCCGAAAGAGCTGTACGGCGTTATGCCAAAAGATATAAGAAAGCCTTTCGATATCCGCGAAGTCATCGCTCGGGTTGTCGATAACAGCGAATTTCAGGAGTTCAAAGAATTGTATGGCCAGACGCTTGTCTGCGGATTTGCCCGCATCATGGGTTATCCGGTTGGGATACTGGCGAATAACGGCGTGCTGTTCTCGGAAAGCTCGGTAAAGGGAGCGCATTTTATCGAACTGTGCACAATGCGTAAAATCCCGCTTATTTTTCTGCAGAATATCACCGGCTTTATCGTCGGCAAGGATTACGAGCATGGCGGTATTGCCCGCAACGGCGCCAAGCTGGTTCATGCAGTCGCTAATGCGGATGTGCCGAAACTAACCGTCATGATTGGCGGCTCCTATGGCGCCGGCAATTATGCCATGTGCGGCCGCGGCTACGAACCAAGATTTATCTGGATGTGGCCAAGCTCCAAAATCAGCGTGATGGGCGGCGAACAGGCGGCAAATGTATTATTAACGGTTAAAAAAAGAGGTCTGGAGGCAAAGGGCAAAACCATGACCAAAGAAGAAGAAGAGGCGTTTTTAAAACCGATTATTGATAATTATGAATATGAAGGCTCACCCTATTTCAGCTCTGCTCGTATTTGGGATGACGGTATAATCGATCCTTTGGATACCCGAACTATTATAGGCTTGGGCTTGTCGGCGGCCTTAAATGCTCCGATTCCGGATCAGCGTTACGGTGTATTCAGGATGTAGTGGATAGATATTGTGTTTAGGAAAAGTGTTTTAATATCGCCAACGCGCAGGGGCGTATTGCAATACGCCCCTGAGCGCGGTGCATATTCATGTTGTGGTTGGCGTACGTTCTCGTGCACCAACAATAATTGATAACCAGGATTTGATGAAATGACAGCAAACAAAAAATACGAAACAATCAAAGTCGAGTTCATAGATAGAATAGCTCGCGTTACATTAAATCGTCCGGATGTGCGCAATGCTTTCAATGCGGCTATGATTGCGGATATGGCCGATGCTTTTAAAACCATCAACAAGGCAGACAATTTACGTGTAGTTGTTCTCACCGGTGAGGGTTCCGGATTTTGCGCCGGAGCCGACCTCAACTGGATGAAGGGCGTAGTCAATTATACCTATGAGGAAAACCTTCAGGACTCGCAAAACCTGGCTGATATGTTCCAGCTGATGGCAAACTGCCCATTGCCGACCGTTGCGCGCGTTAATGGTCCCGCAATCGGCGGCGGAACCGGCATGGTTGCTGTTTGTGATATTGTGGTGGCTTCCCCCAAGGCGGTATTCAGCTTGAGCGAGGTGAAAATCGGCTTGGTGCCGGCCTGTATATCTCCCTATGTCATCCGTCGGATGGGCGACAAAAACTGCCGCGAGTATTTCCTGACCGGCGAACGGCTGACAGCAGAAAAGGGTCTTGCCGCCGGGTTGGTCAATTATGTTGTGCCTGAGGATAAACTTGATGAAAAAGTCGAACAGCTTGTCAAACAATTAATATCCAGCGGACCTGAGGCATTAAGCTGGTGTAAGAAGCTTCTATCGGAGGTGCCCGGCATGGCAAGGGATAAGGCAGGAACCTACACAGCCGAGGTTATCACCAAGCTTCGACTAAGCGATGAAGGGCAAGAGGGCATGAAAGCCTTTTTCGAGAAACGGAAACCGGATTGGTGCGGGGATGTTTAGTAGTCATTGTGAGGAGCGAAAAGACGAAGCCCCAAGGCACATCTGTGCAATCTCATGCAAGCAACGTGTCGGGTTTCTCCCTCCGGTCGGAACCCGATCTACATCTTGCCATTATGAGTGGCTGAGAGAATTATCTAAGAAATATTTGCTTTTAACAACAGCCTCGCGTAGGGGCGTATTGCATATGCCCTCTTTAATATTAGGTCGGTTTTCTCCGTTCGGCAGAAGCCGACCTATAAAGGACTAAGGAAAATGTCTGAAAATTGTAAATGGTTGCATACACAATTAAATGAATTGCCAATTATTCAATATCAATTTGATGAAAATTGTCTTCCATTAAATGGGATTTACTTTTTTTATGAAAAAGGGGAATATTGGGGACATGGTAGAAAAAAACAAAGGATAGTTAGAATTGGAACAGCTAATAATTGTAACTTCGGAAAACGGATTAAAGAACATTATTTATTAGATAATTCGAAAATGAATTTCAATAAAAATAATCCTAAGCCATCTGATAGGAGTATTTTTAGGAAAAATATTGGAAAAGCAATATTAAGTAAGAATAATGATAGTTATAGTAATATCTGGGAAATAGACTTTATTAAAAAGAAAAATAGAGAAGAACACAATAATAGGCGTAATATTGAAAAGGAAAGAAAATTAGAATTAGATATTACAAAAATTATAAGAGACAATTTCTCTTTTAGATTTATAATAATAGATAATCAGATTATAAGAAAAAACTGTAAAGGACTTGAAGGTTTATTTATTGGAACTATTGCACAATGTAATTTATGTAAACCCTCAAAAAATTGGTTAGGAAAAGATTCACCAAAAAATAAAATAGTAAATAGCGGCTTATGGCAGGTTCAATGTCTTAATGAAATTGGAATAGATGATAATAGTAAAAGTGATATTCTATATGCTATTGATAACACTATTAATTGGTTAAAAAATATGAAGTGTTTTTAATTATTTTGTAGACAACATCCGCCAAAGGCGGATTCGTCTGCCCCTAATGTGAGTTAAGGAAACAACATGTTTAAAAAAATACTAATCGCTAACAGAGGCGAAATCGCAGTCCGGGTGATGCGCGCCTGCCGCGAAATGGATATCGAATCGGTCGCCGTCTATTCGACTATCGACCGCGATGCCCTGCATGTGCAGATTGCCGATGAGGCTGTCTGTATCGGCGAAGCGCCCGCCAACGAAAGCTATCTTAATATCGATGCGATTATCATGGCCGCTAAGAAAACAGGCGCCGAGGCTATCCATCCCGGCTATGGCTTTCTCTCGGAAAATTACCTGTTTGCCGAACGATGTGAGAAAGAGGGAATTGTCTTTATAGGTCCAAACTCCAAAGCGATAAAATTAGTAGGTGATAAAGTAGCCTCCCGTGAAGTAACCGAGAAAGCCGGCATACCTTTAATTCCGGGCATGAAAGGCACTATCACCGATGCTGCGGACGGCATAGCTCAGGCTGAAAAAATCGGCTACCCCGTGCTGCTCAAAGCCTCAGCCGGAGGCGGCGGCAAGGGTATGCACATCATCAACTCTGAAAATGAGGTGCAATCCGCTGTAGAATCCGGTATGCGCGAGGCAAAATCCGCTTTCGGCGATCCCTCGGTTTATCTCGAAAAATATATCGAACAGCCCCGCCATATCGAGTTTCAGGTGCTGGCTGATAATCACGGCAATGCCATTCACCTTTTTGAAAGGGAATGCTCGATTCAAAGAAGGCATCAGAAGATAGTCGAGGAAACCCCCTCGGTTGCGCTCGATGACGACCTTCGGCGCCGCATGGGTGAAACAGCCCTGAAAGTGGTTGAGATATCGGGCTACACCAACGCCGGCACTGTCGAAATGCTTTTAGATATAAACAACAACTACTATTTCCTTGAGGTTAACGCCCGTCTTCAGGTGGAACATCCGGTTACAGAGATGGTTGTCGGTATCGACTTGGTTCATGCTCAGATTAGAATCGCCGCCGGTGAAAAGCTATGGCTTAAGCAAGCTGACTTAAAGCAAAACGGGCATGCTATCGAATGCCGTATATATGCCGAAGACCCCGAAAATAACTTTCTGCCATCTGCCGGAAAAATCCTGTATATGAAAGAGCCAACCGGCCCGGGTGTCCGTCATGATTGCGGCATCTATTCGGGATATGAGGTTTCGGTGTATTATGACCCGATACTCTCAAAGCTGGTAACTTGGGCGCCCAATCGAGAGGTTTGCTGTAAACGGATGGTCTCCGCATTGAAAGACTTTCCGATATTGGGAATTAAAACCGGCATCGAATTTCTGCGCGAAACAGTCAGCCATCCCGAATTCATAGCAGGCAATACTTATACGGATTTTATCAACAAGAACATGCCATCATGGAAACCGCAATCCGGCGAAAATATATTAGATGAAGCTTTGATTGCGGCGGCAGCATATTCCAAATACGGCAAAAAAGGTTCTGGCTATTCAGCTAAAACTACCGAGATGCCCTCGCCTTGGCAGCAAATCGGCGATTGGCAGATTGCCAGCGGCATGGTCTGAAATTGAAAATAGATATGGAGCGATAAAATGGAACAGGAATTTTCCTATCAGAATGAAGTTAATAAGATAAAATTCGATGCTGACAATGAAGATTGTCTCAAAGCTGACAGCTTCAAAGCATTGATAGGAGAAAAGGAATACAGATTCAATATCTCTAAGATTTCAGCCAACAGCCTTTCTATAATCCTTGACGGCAAAAGCAGGCTGGTTTATGCCGCCGAATCCGATGACGCAATTTTCATTAACCTTGACGGCAGGAATATCAAGCTTGATAAAGTCGGCGATGACATGCAAAAATTCGCGCAGGATGATTCCGTGTTTGGCGATAAAGATAAGATTACCACTCCCATGCCGGGCAAGGTTATAAAAATCTTAGTTGGTGAAGGCGACAGGATTGAAGAAGGTCAACCGTTAGTGATTGTCGAATCGATGAAAATGGAAAATGAGATAAAATCGCCTACAAACGGGTCTGTTAAATCGGTGCATTTCGAAGCCGGCGATCTTGTCAATCCCGACCAGCCGATTATCATGCTTCAGCCGGATGAAGAAGAATAATAATTGCAATTTTATGTTTTAGAATAATGCAGCTGCCAGTTTTCCATACTATAGTATCAGAAACAGCCTTAGACGTTAGACTTCACACATATCTTATAAGCCAGTTCAACAGCTATACGTAAATAATTATTCGCAATCTCCCCTGATTGGAGAATCGCCGCAACCTCTAAAATAGTTGTGGAGGTAAATAACATCCGAGCTTATTACATCGCAGTCGCCATTGGCATCACCCGCTAAAAATGGTATCGGCGAAGGATTTGAACCGCAAAAATAGGCAATAAGATATGTTATATCAGATAGAATAACAACTCCATCGCCATTAGCATCCCCGGGAATAAAATCAGTGGTAAATGCTGCGGCAACATTTAAGCTGCTTGTAATAACGACAGTAACGGGGTTATCATCACCCTCAATATCGCCGCCCCATTCTACAAATTCCCAAGATTCGCACGGCTCAGCTGAAAACACCACCGTATCACCATAATCATAACTTTCTTTGTAGGGGGAATAAGAAATTGAGCCGCAGCCATTTTCCTCAGTGTCAATATAATAATAGCTGGAACTCGAATCGACTACGGTAAAAACCGGCGAATTGGAAAGGTCGGAGAAATTACCGGCTTCATCAAATGATTTCACAGCAAAATAATAGCTGGTGTATAATTCCAACCCGGCTACTATCATGGTTTCGGCTTGTCCTGCCGGGGCTGGTGTCGGTTCGCCATCCGCCTGAATCGCATTCTGCCATCTTTGCTCGGTATTAATCGGTCCGGAGCTGTAGAGGATATAGCGGACATCATAACCAGCCGCCTGCCCGTAATTGCCATCATCGCCGGGCGCTGTCCAGTTTAGTGTGATTTCGCCGTAATCCAAAGATACATGACCAGAGTCGCTATCTCCGGCTGGCTTGACGATATAACCGGGATTGGGCTTATTATCACCGCTAATATTTGCCGTTAATATATCCTGCTTATCTGATTGCGCATGCGCAACAGAACAGACCGACATTATAAAGAAAACTGTAAATACACTTACAGCTTTAGCTACCGAATGCTTCATTTAAATTTCAGCTTCGATCCCTGAAGTAAAAAACCGCGTTTTATATTTTTTCTAACTACCGCTCTCAACAGTGAAGCCCCGTTATTCCATCCTTGATGCTTGCGATATTAGCTTGATGAGAGCCGTTCAAGCCATAGAAGCCATCGGGAGATATGGGCTTACAAACTCAGCATTTATCTTACGAAAAACCAGAGCATGCTGTCAAGCTATTTTAGCTAAAAAATCGGAATATTCTGAAAATACTTGACATATTAGGCAAGTAATTATTAAATTCCCGATGAGTGAGTGATCGCTTTTAAGCAAACAGCTTAAGCTTCTGTGATAATTGAATATGAATAAGATGGTAAGATAATTAGCCGTTAACTTTTAAACGAAAGGGGATTTATGCTTAAACGATTCAAACGTAGAGTTATGGGGGGGGCATTGCTATTATTAGCATTCGGTTTATTTGCGCCCATTATCAGAACTAAAAAATGGGTAGCAATATTTGTACTATAGCCCGGATTCAGCTAATGATTATTGCTACGTTCATTATAATATGGGCGTACCGAGCTACATGTTCTACCTTTTGGCTCAGGGCGGATATAATCAGTATTATCCGCATCTCGATACCGTTTCGGGTAGTGGCATTGAAAACGCAATGGAAATTATGTATAAGTCAAACACAATTCCAAGATGGAGATGGAATGCCAATTTCTTTCAAGCCAAAACTGGATGTCTTATAGCGGCTATTTTTGATTGTGGTCAGCCTGATTGGGCAATACAAGTTGATAAAGCCTGGAATGCTGTAAATGTTGGATGCAGATATATGCCTGGTGATGCAAACTGTGACGGTATGTTTATAGGTGGAGATATAGTCTATATTGTACAATTATTCAGAGATCCTGATCCATGTGATAGACACATACAGTGTTTAGACACAACTGGAGTATTGTTTCAACCAGCATTAGATATAAGTGGTGATTGTCTAGTAACACAAGCTGATATAACACATGCTGTAGGGTATTTTAGAGGAGAAATTCCAGCAATAGAATTCTGCCCTGCCTTTCCTGATACAATTTCACCATAAGTCATGCAGAATTTAGGGAATAAAATAGTGTTAATAATTGTAAATTAATTAAGGAGAAGTAATGAAAAAAATAATATTCTTTTTAACAATTTCTTTAGCGCTGATATTAATCAACTTTGTTAATGGGCAGGAAGATTCGACAAAAACAATTCCCAGTATTTATGACCCCCTGCCCGGTTACGAAGAGTGGTTAAAGAACAGAAAACTTAGCGCTGAAGATGCATCACTTGTTGAAAAAGCTTATCAATATATGGAAAAACGGAAAGATTATTGTAAAACTGATGATCCTCGTTCTGACTTTAAATTTAGATATATAGATAGATCTTCAGGGTATTCTATCAAAGTAAAATTCTGGCAAATAGTAAATGGAATAATATTAAAGCACTCATTCATATATATTGGTATAAAAAGTGATGGCAGTATAAGAAATATAAGCGGCAGGTTTTACCCGCAAGCCTGGAATGTAAATACAACGCCTACTATTACCAAAGAACAAGCTAAAAAAACAGTCTTTAACGATTCCCGATGCGTACCAACTGCAAAATATCATGGAGAGGATATTTTATCGTTTGAACAGGTTCATGCTGATAGCCTAATCATATTAGAGCATGAGAATGATTTTCACTTATGCTGGAAAGCATTTATACCCGGTTTGACTTACTATGTTGATGCTCATACAGATAAAATAATTAGAACAGAAGTCAATATGATACCAAATTAATTTAATAAATAAGTTTGAGGTTTATGAAATGTATAGCAAAATTAGAATAACAAAGCTGTTTTTAATGGCTCTATTGATTACATGTTTTTTTACTATCTCATCAGCATATTGTGCTGAAGATCCCGGCTTACCGGATTCAATCATGGTAGGCAATCTTGACGGCAGTTTTATTGCCGCCTGTCCGGGAGATACAATCGACGTTCCTGTTTGGGCTAAATGTGATGAAAATGTCGGAGGCATGCATATCCCTATAGCTACAGATGATCAATATATTGCAGAACACTTAGATGGTTCGTTTTATGATCAGCTAATATATTGGTGGATTATTGAATTTTTGCCAACAAGGCCAGATAGACCTTTTGAAAATTTCACTACACAAACGATATTGGGTGTAAGTATTCATATGGAAGGACCTGATATGGATAGCTTATTCAACTCTCAATACAATTGGGTCAAAATTGCTGAATTTAAAATGATAATAAGTTCAGACACATCCAACATTGGATGTACAACTCAAATAACAAAAGGCAGGGAACAACTTGCTGGTGGAGTCCATTTCAGCAATGAGATGGGAAGCCTTGACTGGTCGACTGCATTAGTTGCCGGCGGAATCGCCATCGTCCCCGACGGCTACGCCTACCTCCCCGGCGATGCCAACATGACTAACGGCTTATGGCCGCCAATGGTTTTAGGCGGCGATATAACCTACCTCGTTAGTTATTTTCGAGGGCTGCCCTCAAGCCAACCCTGCCTGCTCGACGGTTTCTGGGCCTCCGCGGATGCCAACGGCGACTGCCTTGTATTAGGTAGTGATATAGTCCGTTTGGTTAACTTTTTTAGAGGTTATACTACAATCGAATACTGCTCGGATTATGAACCGCTATGGCTAACACCTGATGATATATCAGGCAGCGCGCCATTAGGCTGGCCTAATTGCGAGACGCCGCCTGTATCCGGCAGAGTTACCCCATCCGGTTTTGGCAAGTAAGATTCTATAACGGTTGGTGTATGTCTAAGACATTTATGGTTGGCGTCCCTCCCGGTGCACCAACCGCTCAAACCTGAGCCAATCGTCCCCTAATCCTTCCCCCATGACAACAACCCCATGAGCGTTCTAAAATCGCGCCTGTTTAAACCGCCTGTTATTACTAAGGCAACAACCAAAACCGCCGCGCCGATTAATATGCGCGGGATAATCATCACGCTTTCGGTAAACTTTATCGACAACACCATCAGGGCAAGCGCCGGCAGAAGCCGCCAAAGCAGGGAGGCAAACATCCTGTAGGGCAGGCTGCTTCTCAGCGTAATTATAAAACCTGCCGCCGTTATCAGCTCGGAAGCTACTGTAGCCAAAGCCGCCCCGGCGAAACCATACGGCGGGATTAAAATCAAGTTCAGGATGATATTGACAAACGCCCCGGCGCCGGTTAGATACATCAGCCGCTTTTTCAAGTCGCGGGCAATCATAAGGGCATTCTGAAGCGTATTGACAAACATCATCGCCATCGCCCAGATTAAAATTTTTAGGGCATTAGCGCCGGGAAGATAGGCTTCAGGATAAATCAGCCTATAGATAGGCTCGGCTAAAAATGCGGCGCCGAATGCCGCCGCCATACCGAAAAATAGCAGGTACTTAAAACCGGTCTGATATAATACATCCAGCTTATCCGGCTCGCGCTTGAAATAGCTCGACATCCGCGGCAGAAGCGTCGAGGAGAATGTCGCCGACACCAAAAGCAAGCCATTAACCAAAGCATAAGCCGAATTGTAGCAGCCCACCGCCTGATCGCCTTTGATAATCGACAGCATGATTAAATCAGCCCGATAGTAGATAGTTATCAGAATCGCGGTAATGCCAAGCGGCGCCGACTGCTTTATTATATCCAACGCCTTAGTTAATTTTCCCCTCAATGAAAAACCGCCAACAACCCGTCTTGCTGTAATAGCTATGGCAACCGCCGATAATACAGCTGTGATAAGATGCGTTACACCGATGCCAGGCAGACTATAGCCCAAATATAAAACCAGTATGCCCAGCATAGTTCCAGCCATCTGCGTGCTAAGAGACAGCATGCTGAAATATTTAAACTTTTCATAGCCAAGCAAGATGCTAATAAAGCTTCCCGCCAAGCAGTTAAGTATCATAGTGAATGACAATAGCCATAAGAATATTTTCAACGGCAAAGGTTTGTTTATGATAACAGATATAACGAATATAATTATTGCAGAAAGAGCGCTTAATATTAATCGGGAGATAAACGAATCAGCTGCTAATATTCTGGCTTTGTTCTTGTCATTGAAAATTGCGGTCTGTCTGGTTTGATAATTTTCGATGCCAAAATCAGATATGACTGTAAAAAAGGCGAATACGGCTAAGGCAAAACCATATTGTCCGAAAGTTTCAACACCGAGCATTCGGGCGGCATACAGGGTAAAAAAAAACCGAGAATTTTAACGCCTGCCTGAGCCGATAACATTACTAAAGAACTTTTAGCGATGCTTTGCCGGGCAGGTTCCGACATATTAAAAAGCCTCCTTCTCAATTATACCGATAATAATATGTCCGATAGTTATATGGGATTCCTGTATTCTTTGCACACAATCCGAGGGAATGATAATTGGCTTATCCGCAAGAGCGGATAACTGTCCGCCATTGCCGCCTAAAAAACCGATAGTATGGATTTTCATCTTTCGAGCAGTCTTAACCGCTTCTATAACATTGGCAGAATTACCGGAAGTTGAGATAGCAAATAATATATCGCCTGATTTTCCAAAGGCCTCAATCTGGCGCGCAAATACTTGCTCGAATCCATAATCATTAGCGCAAGCGGTGAGTGTTGCGGCATTTGCGGCTAAGGCTAATCCCGGTAAAGCCGGACGGTCGAATTTTCCGGTGAGACGCACTACGAGTTCGGTTGCCAGATGCTGGCTATCGGCGGCAGAACCGCCATTGCCGCAAAACATGATTTTGCCATTACGCTTCATCGCATCTACGCACATCATGGCAGCTTCATATATAATTTTAGCAGATTGCTCCGCTAATTTTATTTTCAATTCAGCTGATTCTATAAGTTGAGCTTTTATTATATCTTCCATATAACCTTATCTTTCAGATTGTTGACACAGTAGTTCTTATTAAAACTAAGTGGCGTCTGCTATTACGCGTAGGGGCGTATTGCAGCACGCCCCTATGGCTTGCGTTTTTACAAAGTCCGAAAATATCAACGAAATAGCAATCAATAATCATCTTTCTAAAGTCTTATCTTCCGTGTATAGCCCGGGCAAATTTCTTCACCATATCGGGATTATCCTCTAAGGTGTTGCCTATAATTATAAATGAGGCTCCGGCTTTAGCAACTTTACCGGCATATTCGGCATCAGTGATGCCGCCGCCGACTATAATAGGCACATCAACATATTTACTGACAGCTTTAATCATCTCCAACGGCACCGGTTTCTCTGCTCCGGAACCTGCTTCGAGATAAACTAATTTCATGCCGAGATACTGTCCTGCTAAAGCATGAGCGCAGGCAATATCCGGTTTATTACGAGGTATGGGCAAAGTGTTAGACATAAACGACACCGATGTTAACACTCCCGATTCAATCAGCATATAAGCGGTAGGGATTACCTCAAGGCCTATCTTTTTTAACACCGGAGCGGCTTTAACATGCTCATCAATCAGAAGGTTCGGGTTTCGGCCGGATATCAGCGATAAAAACAGAATGGCATCAGCATGACCGGAAACCATCGAGGATGAACCCGGAAATATAAGCGTTGGTTTTTTAGCGGCTTTTTTAACAGCAATAAGAGCTTTCTCAAAATGGTTTTTCACCATTAATGATGAGCCGAATAAGAAAGCGTCCGCGCCGGCTTTTTCGCACTTTGAGGCGTAGTTAGCGATTGCTTTCGCTGACTTGCGGTCGGGGTCAAGCAGGACTAAAAAACCGCAGCCTTTTTTCTTTTTGATGTTTAATAGCTTCTCAAATACCTTCATAGGGAATACTTCTTTTTTAATGAATCTAAAGCAGTCTCGATTTTATCAACAGGCATAGCGCCCCTGATAGTCGGTTTGCCGCCGCCTTTCGCTCCAACCGATTCAAATAGCGTATTTTTTACCTTAACCGCAAAGTTATAATCAGAAGAGGCAATAGCATACTGGCCATTTAAACGCGAGCATACTACAATCGTCTCATTCTGATGAACGCTTTTAAAATTATCGAAATATGTCATGAACTCTTTTGGTGATTTGTTCTTAACTACAAAGCCAAGCAAATTTCCCTTATCGGTATCAATATTGATCTTCGGTGAAAGCTCTTTAGCTTTTTGAGATATATCCTTCGCCGCTGATTTGCTCTTATCTTTTTCTTGTTTTTTGATTATATCCAACAGGTCAGCAAGCTTGCTTGCCAGATTTTCCTTAGTCAGAATCCGGGTATGTATATAACCCTGTAAATTTTTTATCTCAGCAATATCGCTATCGTCTATCTGCTCAATTGGCTTATCAAAATATCTTTTCAATTTGTCTATATAACCATTTTGCTCCGAGATAAATTTCTCAAAAGCATCGCCGGTGATAGCCTCAATCCGCCTTGTGCCGGCGGCAATTGCGCCCTCGGAAATAATAAAGAATCCGCCGATATCCTTTGTATGGTTAACATGGGTGCCGCCGCATAGCTCCATTGAAAAATTGCCGGTTTTTACTATCCGAACATCATCACCGTATTTTTCGCCGAACAATGCCATCGCGCCCATTTTCTTAGCTTCGGCAAAACTCTTATTTTCCCATGTAACCGGCAGGTCGGTATTGATCTTTTCATTGACAATATTTTCCACTTCATTAAGCTCATCATCAGTCATTGCCTTGAAATGCGAGAAATCGAAACGCAGTCTATCGGGGGCAACTAACGAACCGGATTGGTAAACATGCTCGCCCAGTGTCATGCGCAAGGCTTTATGCAGCAGATGTGTGGCGGTATGGTTGCGCTGGATGTCGGCGCGGCGGGATGAATCGATTTCGGCGGTTACCCGACCGGTATATAATTCAGGCACTATTCCGTTTACAAGTTTGCCTATATGTATATGCTCATCATTAATCTTAATTGTGTCCGTTACCTTGATTTTAAAATTGTCAGCCAAGATAAATCCGGTATCGCCTACTTGACCGCCGCTTTCGGCATAAAAAGGTGTTTGGAAAAGTATAAACTCGTATTTTTTATCATCAATTGATTTTCCTGCTAAAACCTCGGTATCAATTTTTTCATTGTCATAGCCAATAAATTTTTCGATTTGCGAATCTCTCTTAATTTCAATTCCGGCACTGCAAATAATTGCTTGAAATTTACTGCCTTTTTTTGACAACTCTTTCCGTTCCTCGAAGCATTTCTCACAGCCGTTCATATCAATTCCAAGCCCCTTTTCACGCGCCATAATTTCGGTTAAGTCAACCGGGAAACCGTAAGTATCATACAGTTTGAAAACCTGCTCGCCGGGGATAACCTTACTGCCGGTGCCGACTGCTTTCTCGGCAATATCATCGAACAACTCCAAGCCGATATTCAGACATCGTCCGAATTGTTCCTCCTCGGTTTTAACAACCAACTCGATATGACCGCGCTGGGCTTTTATCTCCGGAAAGTATGCTCCCATATAATCAACAAGCGGCTGGACAATCTTGTATAGAAACGGCTCGTTCAATCCAAGCTGATGGCCATAGCGGGCGGCTCTGCGAAGTATCCGCCTTAGAACATAACCGCGTCCCTCATTTGATATAGTAGCATTGTCGGCTAAAGCGAATGTTAGCGCCCTGACATGGTCGGCAATCACCTTATGCGGCGTGCCCTGTACGCCGGAATAGTATTTCTTGCCGGACAATTCAACAACTTTGTTAATAAGCGGCGTAAACAGATCGGTTTCGAAATTTGATTCCGCATTTTGTAAAATCATACTAAACCGTTCCAGTCCGCCGCCATAGTCAACCGATGGCTTAGGCAGGGGCGTCATCTGTCCGCTTTCATCGCGGTTATACTGCATAAACACAAGGTTTCCGAGTTCCATAAACCGGTCGCCATCGCCGTTAAGTTCGCCGGGTATATGCTCGCCGCGGTCGATATGGATTTCCGAGCAGGGCCCGCAGGGACCGGTATCGCCCATCGACCAGAAATTATCTTTCTCGCCGAAACGAAGCACCCTATTGCCAAGTTCCGGGGCTATTTTTTTCCAAAGTTTTTCAGCATCATCATCGTCTTTATAAACAGTGGCATAAAGCTTTTTTGTATCCAGACCTAATGTTTTAGTGAAAAATTCCCAGGCAAAATATATCGCTTCTTCCTTGAAATAATCGCCAAATGAGAAATTACCAAGCATCTCGAAGAATGTCTGATGACGCGCTGTCAAGCCGACATTATCGAGGTCGTTATGTTTGCCGCCGGCGCGGATACATTTTTGGGAGGAAGCAGCGCGCTTATAATCGCCCTTTTCAAAGCCTAAAAATCTGTTTTTAAACTGGACCATGCCGGCATTGGTAAATAAAAGTGTCGGGTCATCCAGGGGCACTACCGGCGAGGAGGGCACAATACGGTGTCCCTGTTTCTCAAAATAATCTAAAAAAGCCTGTCTTATTTCATATGATTTCATGATGGCTTAAATAATTGATTTTTACAATAATATCAAGGGTTAAAAATGAATATTGTATATTGTATAAATTAATAGTATCTTAAACTATGATGCTAATAAAATTTGAGAGACCTTATAATAAAGGATTGATATGGGCAGACTGACATTTTATGGCGCGACAGAAACAGTAACCGGGTCGAGATATATCCTTGAGCTGCAGGGTATGAAACTGCTGATAGATTGCGGGTTATTCCAAGGCTCCAAAAAAAATCGGCTTAAAAACTGGGAACCGTTTCCGGTTCCGCCTAAGGAAATAGATCGAGTCTTATTAACTCATGCTCATATTGATCATACAGGATTCCTACCCCGTTTTTGCAAGCACGGTTTCAAAGGGCAGGTTCATTGCACTCACGCTACCGCCGACCTTTGTGAAATTTTGCTTAAAGACAGCGCTCATATTCAGCAGGAGGATGCCCGCTGGGCTAATAAGAAGGGATTTTCCAAGCACAAACCTGCGCTTCCCCTATATACTGTCAAGGATGCCGAGAATGCTTTGACGCATTTTTCGCCGCTGTATTATGGCGAGGATTTATATCTGGGAGATAATTATCGCTTAAAGTTCAAGGATGCCGGTCATATTCTCGGTTCGTCATTTATCGATATAAAAACAACCGAAGGAAAAGATGCCAAAAAGATTTTTTTCAGCGGCGATATCGGACGGCCTGCTAAACGGATACTAAGAGACCCGATACAGGCGTTTAATGTCGATTATTTAATACTCGAATCAACCTATGGCAACCGTCTTCATGGGGACAGTTATCCAATCGATGAGCTTGCGCGCGTTATAAACGAAAGCGTTGAGAGAGGCGGAACGCTTGTAATCCCCTCATTCGCTATTGGTCGAACTCAATCGCTTCTATATATAATCAGGGAATTGGAAGAACAAAATAAAATACCGGACTTGCCGATATTTATCGACTCGCCAATGGCCATTGATGCCACGGAGATTTTCAGGAAGCGAATATCCGACCAGCATCTGACCAGCAGGATACTAACGCTTGAAGGGAAGAGGATATTCCATCCTAAACAACTTCATATCTGCGAAACAAGACAGCAATCGAAAGCTATCAACCAGCAAAAAACACCGGCGATAATCATATCCGCCAGCGGCATGGTTACGGGCGGACGTATTCTGCATCATTTACTGCAGAGATTGCCCGATTCAAAAAATACGATATTGTTCATAGGCTTTCAGGCTTACGGCACTCGCGGCAGGACAATTGTTGAGGGCAGCCAAGAGGTTAAAATTCACGGCCGGCATATTCCGATTAATGCTAAGGTCGAGTCAATATCGGGTTTTTCAGGACACGCTGATTATAATGAAATCCTTGCCTGGCTTATGGGTTTTAATAAACCGCCGGAAAAGACATTTATCGTGCATGGCGAACCGGAAGCCGCTGCATCAATGGCGGAAAAAATCCATACTCATTTTGGTTGGGATGTTGTTGTACCAAAGTTTGGCGATAGTTTCGAGATAAACCTATAGCATGCTCCTATACGCAATGGCATAAAAATTTCATGACTTAAAGGAACTGCTTTATCACCAACACGTCTCGATTATAATATTATCAAACACAGGTTGTTGACAGAATGTAATTTTTTAGAATTATTTTAAAATATTAATTTTTATATTAACGCAACGCGTAGGGGCGTATTGCAATACGCCCCTACGCAAGGCACATATAGTATCTTATAGCTTTTATTATTACTTTATTAACGACCCGTCTTGATTATAATATTATCCAGCAGTCTGATTTTATTTATAACAACGACTAACGAAATTAAAACACGGCCGTCAATTGTCTTAATCTTCTTAAGGTCATCCCAGCGATTGAACGAAATGTATTCAATGCTTACATCAGGTATCGAATTAATAAGCTCTGTCATCTTTGATTGGATAATATGAACCCGAGTCTGACCTGAGTTAATTAATTTTCGAGCCAGCCTGAGGGATTTATAGATAACCTCTGCTTTTTTTAAATCGTCCTTTGATAGATAGGAATGTCTGGAGGACATGGCAATGCCTGTTTTAGTCCTGATAATCGGACATCTGACAATTTTCATATCGAGATTCAAGTCGGCCGTAATCTGTTTAATAATTGCCAACTGCTGGGCATCTTTCTGGCCAAAATAAGACCTATGCGGTTTAACTATATTGAACAGTTTTATGCAAACAGTAGCCGCGCCGCGCATATGGTTAGGGCGGGCGGCGCCTTCAAGACAATCATTTATGGAACCAGGAGTTATATAAGTCTGAAAGCTTTCGGGATACATATCATCGGCAGAAGGATTAAATATTATATCGGCGCCGGCAATTTTAGCTTTTCGACAATCCGATTTAAAACTCCTTGGATACTTTGCATAATCCTCATCCGGAGAGAACTGAACAGGATTAACAAAAATTGAGACAACTGTTAAGTTGTTTTGTTTTGCAGACTTTCTAATAAGCGACAGATGCCCCTCATGCAAAGCTCCCATAGTTGGGATAAAACCGATTTGTTTGCCGCCCTGACGGTATCTATCAGCTAATTTTTGCATCGATTTTAAGGATTTGACTATATTCATAATCTTGAAATAATTCAAATTCCTAACAATTATGCAAGAATTATTTTTACTTAAATTTAGCGGTTCATTGTAAAAAGCAATTTTTTGCCATATTTTCTTCTTCTTTATTTTTATGCGAATTCTCACTTGATGGTATTATACAATCTTCCTCTGGTTGCTAAGCGGTGCTTGGTAATCAAAGCTAAACAGAGTGTCCGTTAAATCGGGGTAATATCAATCAATATAAGTGTTGAGATATTTTTTAAAATAAAGTATAATACTGAAGGTGTTAAAAGGAGTATGCAATGGATATTTTAAGTTGGTTTAAAGAAGCAAACCCTATACTACAAGCTTTCCTGGCGACATGTTTTACTTGGTTTATAACCACTGCGGGAGCCGCAGTAGTTTTTGCGGCAAAGGATTTAAGCCGGAAAGCACTTGATGCCATGCTGGGTTTTGCCGCTGGTGTGATGATTGCCGCCAGCTACTGGTCGCTTTTGGCGCCGGCAATTGAAATGTCGGAGGGGCTATCAATTCCAGTCTGGGTTCCGGCAGCATCGGGGTTCCTTCTCGGCGCTTTTTGCCTCCGTTTAATTGACTGGCTGCTGCCGCATTTGCATTTTGGCGCGAAAATGGAAGAAGCTGAAGGAATCAGCACAAAATGGAAACGAACAACACTGCTCGTGTTAGCGATAACCCTACATAATATCCCCGAGGGATTGGCGATTGGCGTTGCTTTCGGAGCGGCCGCCGCCGGCTACCCATCGGCAACGCTGGCAGGCGCTATGGCGTTGGCGCTTGGCATCGGCATCCAGAATTTTCCTGAAGGCACTGCGGTTTCGGTGCCATTGCGGCGAGAGGGCGTTTCACGTTTAAAAAGTTTCTGGTATGGACAGCTTTCAGGCGTGGTCGAACCGATAGCAGGCGTTATTGGCGCGGCATTAGTTATAATTGCTCGCCCGATTTTGCCCTATGCTTTGGCTTTTGCCGCCGGTGCTATGATTTTCGTAGTCATCGAGGAACTCGTCCCGGAATCACAAACAAGCGGCCATTCACATGCCGCCACGATGGGGGCTATGATTGGTTTTGTGGTTATGATGATTCTGGATGTGGCGCTGGGGTAGGATAGATTTTAAAGATATGCGTTTTGAAGACCTTTATTTGTTTTAAACTACGCAACTGTTATTAATGGAGAAAACCGAGCCAATGAATAAACCTGAAACCTCACCATCAAACATTAGCCGCCGCAAAACCGCTGTACGCAGCATTCTTGATGATAGAAATGCTAAAAAGCTGAATCAATGGGCGGAAAAAGCTCGCAATCCCCATAGAATTCTTACCTCCTTTATATTTGATAATGACCCGTTAATCTGCTTTCGCGCCGCAGAGGCGATAGGTATAACGGCAATATTATCAGCTCGAGAAAACATGGAAAGCGTGCGACGTATAATACGCCGTTTTTTCTGGATGATGAATGACGAATCAGGTAATTTCTGCTGCTATGCCCCTTATGCTATCGGCGAAATAGTGCGAAATGTGCCGAAATTGATTGCAGAATACGGTCACCTTCTGCCGCCCTTTTTAGTAGAGGAACCATTCGAGAAAGGCACTCGTTTGGCTATCGCCAGAATAGCCGAGATAGATAAAACATGTTTTAGCCCTACCGTAACAAAAAAACTTATCCAGACGCTTGATGATAATAGTCCGGACATCCGCGGAAGTTCGATAATTGCGCTTAAGGCTTTGAATGCCTCCGATGCCGACGATAAAATCAGTTCCTTAGTCGATGATAATACGCAAATTGAATTATATGATTTTAATACAGGAAAATTAACACGGATAACAGTGGGTGAAGCGGCAAAGAGCTTCTCAGAATAAACAATCGAAATGCGATATTCGGTGTAATTGCTTAGTGTGGAAAAGAGCATTCAACTTGCATCAGGAAATAATGATGAAAGCGCGGCTTGCCCGCTATTTGGAAAAACTGCCTTGAAATAAACTAAATATATAAGCGAGGAGCGAAATGAAAATAACAATAACTTATGACAACGAAGTATTTAAAAAGGGGCTTCAAGCCGACTGGGGATTCTCCTGTTTTATAGAGGCATACGGCAAGAGAATTCTTTTTGATACAGGCGCCAAGGGCGCGATACTTCTTGATAATCTCAATAAGCTTGATATAGATCCTCTCACTATAGATGAAGTAGTTATTTCCCATGACCACTGGGACCATATAGACGGGCTTCCTGATTTCCTTAGTATAAATCAAACCAAAGTCTATATTCCATTATCTTGTCAAACCCCAAGCGGCGCCAGTGAGATAATCAGGGTTGATGAATCTTTAAAAATCCATGACAATATCTTTTCAACTGGCGAGCTTGATAAGTTTGAGCAATCTCTCGTAGTCAATACGGAAAAGGGGTTGATTGTAATTGTCGGATGTTCCCACCCCGGTGTCAAGCTTATCTTGAAGGCCGCATCCCAATTTGGCAAACCATACGCGCTTGTAGGCGGCTTGCATGGGTTCGATGAATTTGAGTTGGTTAAGGACTTACGGTATATATGCCCCACTCATTGCACTCAGCATATATCAGAGATAAAGTCGCTTTATCCGGATAAATATATTCAAGGCGGAGCTGGCCAGATAATAGAATTTTAAGAGGAAAAATTAATCCGATAATATCTGTTTAATATTTGCGGAGAAAGGATAATAAGATGAAAGATAAAATCAGAATATCGAATAGGGTTTCGCAGATTGGTAAATCTGCCATCCATGAAATGACCAGGCTGTCGAAAGAGGTGGATGATGCGGCGTTTTTGTCATGGGCAAAACCAACCTCCGATACGCCTGAACATATCAAAGAGGCGGCAATATCTGCAATAAAAAATAAACTGGCAGGCGGCTATTCTGAAAATTCAGGTCTGTTGGAATTAAGAAAAGAAATCGTCAAAAAGCTCAAAAGGGATAATAATATTGATGCCAATCCCGCTCAAATTTTGACAACCGTAGGCGCTATCGAGGGATTGTCTGCCGCTATAATGGCTTTAGTTGACCCCGGCGATGAAGTTATTCTGCCATCGCCAACATATTCCACTCATATTCGTCAGGTAGTTATTGCCTCAGGAAAACCGGTTTTGGTTCCCACACTCGAAGAAGAAGGATTTATCCTCGATATTAAGGGCATCAAAAAAGCGATAACTCCCAAGACAAAAGCTATTCTATTTTGCTCGCCAAGCAATCCAACCGGCGCTGTTTTTAGTGAGAAACAGCTCCGCCAATTAGCCGAGATTGCCTTAGAGAATAACCTGGTGATTATCACCGATGAAGCGTATGAATATTTCGTTTATGATGGACACAAACATTTCAGCATAGCCTCTATTCCCGAAATAAAAAAGAATGTGATTAGCTGTTTTACATTCACCAAGACCTATGCCATGACAGGCTGGCGAATTGGATATTTGCATGCCGATGAAGAATTGATTCCGCAAATCACCAAGGCGCATATTCCATTTGCAATCTGCGCGCCGGTAGTCTCTCAATATGCTGCGCTTGGCGCTTTACAGGGGCCTCAGGATTGCGTCGCCAAATTCAGAGAGCATTATCTTTTGGCGCGCAACTTGATGTGTGAGCGTCTTGATGCCATGAGTTCAGTATTTCAATATCACAAACCGGAAGGCTCTTATCTCATGTTTCCCAAAATACTCTTAGATGAGGGCAAGGATTCGACAGCTTTCTGTAAAAATTTATTAAAAAAGGGCGGAGTATCAACAACACCCGGAATCGCTTTTGGGCCAACCGGTCAAAGCCATCTAAGGTTGTCATTTTGTGTTCCCGAAGATGAGGTAAATAAGGCGTTCGATAGAATGGAAGCTTATTTCGGTTAGTTGATATTCAAATCTATTGCCAAAAGATGCTAATGGAAATACGATATCGCCCTCAGGATGTCGTCCGCCTTAGGCTGACTCTATACTGAGGGATAGCTAAATAAAATAGGCAGGTCTCGGGGAGACCTGTCCTACTGTTTCATGCGTCGTCAGTCCGACACAGCGGATTTCCTGACGACAACGTGGTTGGTGTAAGTCCCCGTGCACCAACATGGCTTATGTGTAAATTACTATGACCTCATCGTGCCCAGATATTTGGTCGTAAGCTGTTTCTCGCGGACATGCTTTTCAGTATAATCCGGTAATAACATCGGCGCCACACGGTCGCCCTCGATACCGGTTTTTTCGACTTCTTTATTATACTTCACTACATGCTTTAAAGAAAGCTTCGAACCATTGGCTTTGTCTTTGGCATAAACAGCGGCGCTCTTACCGGCTATACGGCCAAAAACCATGATGTCTAAAAGCGAATTGCCCATCAGACGGTTTTCGCCATGCACGCCGCCGGCTACCTCGCCAGCCGCAAACAAACCGGGCAGGGACGTTTCGGCTTTGCTGTTATATTCCAAGCCGCCGTTCTGGTAGTGAAGTGTCGGGTAGATTAGCATCGGCTCTTTAGCTATATTGATGCCAAAGCGTTTATAAAGTATATGCTTGCCGGGGAATTCCTTTTTAACTGTTCCCTCGCCTGAAAGCATTTCAATCATCGGAGAATCGAGCCATATGCCAAATTTGCCCGTAGGTGTCGGCACACCTTTTCCCTTAACCGTACATTCCCTAATAATCGCCGAGGCTTCCACATCGCGCGGCTCGCGTTCGTTAACAAACTGCTGGCCATCGATGTTAACCAGGTTTGCGCCCGAACCTCGGAATTTCTCGGTGATTAATATGCCTTCAGCTTGTTCCGGGAAGACAACACCTGTCGGATGATACTGGACGGTATGTAGGAAACAAATCTTAACACCGGCGCGGTATCCCATCACGAGGCCGTCAGCGGTTGCGCCATAGTGATTGGTAGTCATGAACCCTTGAGTATGAAGGCGTCCCGAACCGCCGGTAGCCATAACGACCGCTTTTGCCTTCACAACGATATATTCTTCAGTTTCCATATTGTAAAGGACAGCGCCAGCGCAATGGCCTTTTTCATTAAGAATCAATTCAATTGCCGGAGAAAACTCGATTACCTTTATATCATTGACGCGGTTGCGGGCTTCATCACGAATTGTTCTCATCATCTCTGCGCCGGTAATATCGGCAGCATAATGCATCCGTTTACGGCAGGTACCGCCGCCATGTTTCGTCTGTAAAGTGCCGTCCGACATTTTTGAAAAATTACAGCCTAAGGATTCTAACCAGGCTATAACATCAGGAGCTTTGTTAACCAGCGTTTCCACTAATTCTGGAACATTTTTAAAATGACCTCCACCCATCACGTCAATGTAATGATAATAGGGTGAGTCTTTAAAACCCTTGCTAGCGGCTTGAATTCCACCCTCAGCCATAATAGTGTTGGCATCGCCATGGCGAAGCTTAGTAGCGATTAGAACTTTTGCGCCTTGTTCCTGTGCCAGTAAAGCTGCTGCCGTACCAGAACCGCCGCCGCCAATTACAAGAACATCCGTTTCGTAATCGATATTTGATAAATCAATTAAGGATGGATCAAGACGGCTTTTGGCTTCGATTAAATCGGCCATCTCATGAGCGATTTTATAACCTTTATTAGCACCAATTTTCAGTTCGCGGCGTCCTGCTTCCTTGAAATCAGGATGATGTTTGAGAATATCTTTGCGCTCATCAAGTGAAAGAAAAGTAACTTCCTCATTGCGTTTTTTGCGTTCCACTCTTTCTGCGCGCGTACTTTCGACAATTTTAGCAAGTTTTTTTAATTCTTCCGGATATGGCATAATCAACCTCTTTTATTTGGTTATATTTTCGATTTTAAAGGCCCTTGTTATCTTTAGGAATCCAACCTTCGTCCCCTACTGCGGGTTCAAGTTCGCGCTCCTGATAAACTTTTTTCAATGTGCTTTCATCCATGGCTTTAAGTTCATTTAAACCGTCAGTGAAATGACCGCCTTTAATATTAGCTACCATTTTTTCAAGATGTTCAGCGCGGGGAGTAAGAAACGCGCCATTAATTCGCCGCGCCATCTGGGCGATATGGTATTGCGGAAGTTCGCCAAAGCATCTGCTGGCGCACAAGCCGCATTGAATACAATCGAACGAAATGTGAGCCGCCTCGCCAATATCACCGCGTTTAAGGCAGGCGATATAATCCATCACCTCTACATCCATCGGGCAAACTTTGGTGCAAGCATTGCAGGCTACACATCGAAAAAGCTCGGGATATATTTCGAATATCTCCTCTGGCTTACCGGTTAGTTTGTCGAAATCATAAATAGCGCGATTTGCCGGATAGAACGGCAGCTGCGTTAAATACATCTCCGGTTCGACCACTGTTTGACAAGCCAAACCCGTATAGATTTTATAATCACCGGGTTTGCGATAAACAGTGCTGCAGGCGCCGCATACACCGCCACGACAGCCAGCGCCACGGATATACTTGTAGCCGGCGTACTCCATAGCTTTCATGATGGTTAACGTTTCCGGAACCTCGTATTTTTTCCCCATTATAAAAATTGGGATCATTTTTGCTTCTACTGATGTTTTTGTTTCTTCAGAAACGCTGCTCATTTCAACCTCTCTAAAATTTATCAAATTAAATAAATCAACATACTTTTTATACAGGAACTTCAGCGATTAGATTTTTTTTAGCGAGAAGCTCCAATGAACTTTTACGATTTAGCTCAAAATGACACTTATCCGGAGAAACTCCAAGCGCCAAAGCCAACAATTGTGAAAAATAGAAAACAGGAACATCTTTCGCATCGGCGTATTTCTCAAGCATAGCATCCTGCCGACGGGATAGATTGTAATCGCATAAAGGACAGGTTAAAACCAGCGCCTCAGCATCATTGGCAGCTGCGCTGCTTAAAATCTCATGCGATACTTTCAGTGCAGCATCAGGATTGCCCAAAACCTGATAACTGCCGCAACATTCGGTAGCCATCGAAAAATCAACCACTTCTGCGCCCAGTGTTTCCATAAACTGATGAAATATCTGCGGGTTGTCGGGCGAATCTAAAGCCACATCCTTAGGCCGCAATAAAGTACAGCCATAATAGGGAGCTACTTTCATTCTGTTTAATGGCGCTGATATTTTATTTTTGAGCTTTTCCCAACCGTAATCGTCGCGAATATAATCGAGAAAATGAACTACGC
Organism: Candidatus Zixiibacteriota bacterium; assembly: GCA_021159005.1. Taxonomy (NCBI): domain Bacteria; kingdom Pseudomonadati; phylum Candidatus Zixiibacteriota; species Candidatus Zixiibacteriota bacterium. The sequence continues at coordinate 41,691 of JAGGSN010000117.1, forward strand.
GAACATCGCCGAAATAATCCGGCTCTTCGTCCATAAACGAATTGATAGTATTTCGCTTTTCCTCATCATTTTTCATCAATTCATTAGCGCGGGCAAGCGTGTTGTAGCACATCGAACATAAAGTAATGACAGTATCGTTGCCGCGTTCTTTAACTCTAATTAAATCTCTTACCGGGGCTATAATGTGAATAAGATCATCGTCCGCTAATGAATAAACTGCCCCGCAACAGTTCCATCTCGGTAATTCTTCATATTCAACTCCAAGAACATCAAGAGATGCCAGAGCGGAAGTTTCAAGATTTTTTGCCTTAGTTTTAAGCGTACAACCGGGATAATAACTTATCTTCATAATTCACCTCATGATGTCATTTTACGAAAGCCGGAAACCATAGCAATTTGCGGCAACTCATCGATTTTTTCCGGTTCAAGTTTGGCTAATTCTACATGGTCGATATTTTGGCGAAGTTTTATCAAACGGAGAGCTTCCATAACCTTGGCAATATCGATCCCCCTGGGACAGCGAACCACACATGAATGACATGAAGCGCAAATCCAGGGCATATTAGACTGATTCAGTGCTTCCGCTTGGCCATATTGAATCATTATCATCACCTGTCTTGGCAGCAGATTAGCCTCCTCATTCATCGGACAAGAACCTGAACATGTTCCGCATTGGAAACATTGCTGAACATTCTGGCCGCTGATTTCCATCACCTTTTTACGTAATTGCTCATCAATAGTGCGTTGCGATATTTTTAATGGCATTACAACCTCTTGCGTGTTAATATGTTAATAATAAAAAAACACCCTAAACCCTTTGCTCTGATAATAAAACTTTTTCGTTATTTATTAACTTAAAAGCATATTATCAATATCATCACCTATCCAAACTCATGTCAATATAGAGTATTTATTTTTCCAGCACAACAACTTTGCGAAATTTTTCACAAGTCTTTTTCAAAATTCATTTAGTATAATTTTAAATAATGGGTTTAGACTTAAAGAAAATAGACTATTAATTGTAGCTGAAAATTTTTTTATATTAAAGATAGTTAAGATTAATAAGAATTTAATCGAATGCCGACAATTAATTTAGTATTCAGGAACATAAATGTAAGGAAGAATGTATAATATGTTTAATGTTGTATTAAAATGACTTGACTTTTAGGCAGGTTTATTTTTTCTTAAAACAATAGAAACAGGAGATAATTGGATTTTTCTTAGAATATAGAAAAAGGAGATAATTAAACATGCGAACTACTAAAATACTAATTATTGCAATTGCCGCAAGCCTGTTAATCACATCAACAGTTTTTGGTCAAACTACTATTAAACAAAAAACAGATCAGATCGCTAAGGAAAAGAAACTTGATAATAAGGGTGAATTAAAGAAAAAAGGACTTGATATAAAGGGTGAATTAAAGAAGAAAAAACCCAAATCAGTCAAAAAACGCAAAAGCAATATTCCCGAAATCGAGTTGAAAAATTCAAGAATTACCTATGAATACACTACTTTTAATTTCGGCTTGGTTTCTTCCGGCTCAAAGGTTTCTCACTATTTTCCGGTAAGCAATACCGGCTCGGATACGTTAATAATCACTAAAGTTAAACCAACGTGAGGATGCACAACCACAAAAAGAAGCGGAATAGTTATTCCGCCAGGCGAAACTTCATATATAGATGTAACTTATAGAACTTCTAAATCGGGAAAGAGAAAAACTCCGGTTACTAAAACTATCAAAGTTTATAGCAATGATTCATCGAAACCTACTTCTCAATTGAAAATAACTTCGACAGTGAATAACGAGCTTTTGAAATTCACTTGCCTCCCTCTTCAAGCTGATTTCGAGGACGTGGTTTCCGGCAAAAAAAGTAAAATATCTCTCGAATTAACAAATATAGATACCACTATTTCAGAAATTATAACAGTTTCTAATCCGATTTCAGAATATATTAAGAAAACCAAGATTAAAAAGCGGAAACTGAAACCGGGCCAAACTACGAAAATAGAATTCGAGTTATCGAAAACAGCGCCTATTGGCAACTTTTCTACATCACTGACTATTGAAGCCGCTAATAAGAAGAATTCCAGGATGACAATTCCTGTTATAGGATCTATCGTTGCTAAAACTATTAAGTCAAAGGAGCAATCCGGTAAATAAAAAGTTTATGTTATAAAATTTGGTTTTATACCAAGATTATTTTTCAAGGCGCTGGTAAATAAACGGCGCCTTTTTTATATATAAATATTTTTAGGATGTATATTTCCTGGCCTTGTAATAGAATACTATGGTTGTTGTGTAATGTTTTGCGTATTAATGTTTAGGATACCATACCGATTGGGGGAGGGGATGCGGGTATATCCCTACTGCCATTTTATTCGTCTGGCTTGCTTGGGGCGTTTATTGATGACCATTTAGAATAAAATTAATTATATTATTGCTAATTTCTCGTAATTTTCGAATCACTCGTTTTGCTTTTGAAAAACCTGACGAAAATGTTAATATTTATAATAAAATATCATTTTTTTCTTGCAATTATAATGGATTTGGATTTTATTTAACATAAGACAATTAATACTTCATAAAAATGGGGATCAATGGACCTTGTGTTGGTTATTATAGTAGTAGCATTAATCGCAATAAGCGTTTTTTACATTGTCGTTAAAATTATACTTATTATAGCCTTCAATATTTTAAAATTAGCGGTATTGGCCTTTATAAGTGTCTGGATATTAAATCATTTTAGTGAAATAATTAGCTTTTTAAATCGTATAAATATCCAAAGTCCCTAAACGATAGAGTCTTGGATATAATAAATGGCGCTTGCCTGTTTTAAATATCAGGCAAGCGCCTATAATTTTGCATTTACCGCAGAATTATTAAGTTGTAACTTCTTTGACTTCAGGTATGGCTGATTTTAATACTTTTTCGATACCCATTTTAAGCGTTATTTCAGACATCGGACAACCATGACAAGCACCGGTAAGCTTCACTTTTACAACGCCGTCATCACTAACATCCACTAATTCGCAGTCGCCGCCATCGGCTTGAAGTGAGGGTCTTATTTTGTTTAAGGCTTCCTGAACTCTCTCTTTCAATTTATTCTCCTGTTGAAAAAATTATTAATTTCCATTCAATCGTTCAACTATTTTTTCAGCAATATGTTTAAATTCAATAGCAGCCTTTCCGTTACCTGTTAAACCTACAGGTTTGCCTTTATCGCCGCTTTCACGCAAAGCTGTTTCTAAGGGAATTTGTCCAAAGAGAGGCTGATTGAGTTTTTTCGCTAATGCGACGCCGCCGCCTTTGCCAAAGATGTATTGTTTATTGCCGTTACCGTCAGAGTAATAGGACATATTTTCCACAACACCAATCATTTTCAAATCGACTTTAGAAGTCATTTCGGCGACGCGTTGAGCGACATTTGCAGCTGCCGGTTGAGGAGTTGTTACTACTAAAAGTTGAGATTCTTTGGCAGTTTGTGCGACTGAGATTGTAACATCACCAGTGCCAGGGGGAAGATCGATTAGCAGGTAATCAAGTTTATCCCAATAAACCTGTGTTAAAAATTGCACTACGGTTTTGTGAAGCATTGGACCGCGCCATATAACCGCCTGGTTTTCCTCAATGAAAAAACCCATAGAAATAATCTTGATCCCATTCTTAGTAACAGGAATCATGGCGTTATCTATGACAGTAGGCAAATCGTTAGTCCCCATCATGCGTGGAATAGAAAATCCGTAGATATCAGCATCGATAATACCAACAGAATAGCCTAAGTTTTTAAGAGCATAGGCGAGATTTACCGTTACTGTAGATTTACCGACACCGCCCTTGCCGGATGCGATAGCTATTATATGTTTTACTTTGGCATTATCGAAAAGCCCGGATGAAGTTTGACCGGTCATTTTTTTTGTTAAATCTGCCCGTTCCTGTGGATTCATACTGGTGAAATTTAGTTCAACTCCCTTTACGCCTTCAACTTGCATCAGGGCATTTGATATATCTTCGCGGAGTTTATGTTTTAACGGATGACCCTCAATAGTAAGTTTTATGGTTACAATAACTGTTCCATCTTGTTGCTCGATATTATCAACCATCCCCAGGTCTACAATTGAGCGTCCTATTTCAGGGTCATTAATTGGCTTTAAGGCCTCAATGATTTTTTCTTTGCTTATTACAGCGCTATTTTCAGACACGACAATCCTTTCTCCTTATAAATAGACTAATATTGTCTATATATTACTTTTGAAGATATACTAAAGGTTCCCATTGTCAAGAATTAATATATTGATAGTTTCCCAGACTTTTTGATATTTCCGCAGCAATACGCATCTTGATTTTTAAATGAATCTTAAGTATAATTTTATAATGGTAATCACTAAGAAAAGGAATTTTCAGGATTAGCTATAATAATAAACCAAAAATGAAAAAAAACGATTAATAAAAAAGTAAGAATAAATAATGAAAATTTAACAGCCATTGTTTAATCATCAAAGGTTATGTAAAATAATTTAACAGGATTAGCAATTAAAATAAATCCGGAATCGAGAATAATTTGATTAACTTTTGTTTTGGCATTCACAACCATCAACCGGTAGGCAATTTTGACTTCGTGTTTGAAAAAGCTTATCAGCAATGCTATCTGCCGTTTGTAAAACTGCTGGCTGAATACCCCGATATAAAAACAACCCTTCACAATACCGGTGTTCTCTGGCAGTGGCTGCAGAATAACCATCCTGAGTATTTCGAGCATATTAAAATGCTTTTAGATGCAGGTCAGCTTGAACTTCTAAGCGGCGGTTTCTATGAGCCGATTCTGCCGGTAATTTTTGATAGCCATAAAATCGGTCAGATAAAGATGCTCAACGATTATATCAAGAGGAATTTTTCAGTTAAGTCACGCGGAATGTGGCTGGCGGAACGAGTCTGGGAACCGCATTTAGCGGGAACAATAAGAGACTGCGGCCTTGAATATACTATCCTTGATGATACCCATTTCCGCTGGGCCGGATTGACAGAAGACCAGCTTGACGGATATTTCATCACCGAGGAACAACATAAAAAATTGGCGTTGTTCCCAATCTCGAAGGAACTTCGCTATGCCGTCCCATTCTATACTGTTGATAAGGTTTGCGATGTATTTAAGCGTATGGCTAAGAGTTCGCCGGGCAAGCTGGTTGTTTATGCCGATGATGGCGAGAAATTCGGTATCTGGCCGGATACATACAAGCTTTGTTATGAGGAAAAATGGTTGGCTGATTTTTTCGAGATGATATCAAAAAATTCCAATTGGCTGAAAATGAAATTTTTCTCCGAGGCAATCGATGATTTCGAGCCTAACGGCAGGATATATCTTCCCACAGCATCCTATGCCGAGATGGGTCAGTGGTCTTTGCCATCGCAGGGATTTAATCATTATGAGGAAATCGAAAAGCATTTCAAGCAAAATAATCTATGGGAAAGCCGCGGATACTTGGTGCGCGGCGGATTCTGGCGAAATTTCCTATCGAAATATCCCGAATCGAATAATATGCATAAGAAGATGTATCGAGTCGCTTTAAAAATTGAACGGCTTGAGGAGAAGCTTCCGACTTCAAAGAAAAAGAAATTAGCTAAGGCTATTGATTTGCTTTACCAGGGACAATGCAATTGTCAATACTGGCATGGCGTATTTGGCGGGCTGTATTTAAACCATCTGAGGTATGCCGCCTATAATCGTCTCATTCGGGCTGAAAATATTGCTGATAACCTGGGCGCATTGCCCAAAAGCGGCAGCTTGGAAATAGTTGATTTTGATGATGACGGCAGGAATGAAATTATAGCTGAAACAGGTTATCTGAACGCCTATTTCTCTCCACGGTTTGGCGGTTCGATGTTTGAATTAGACCTTAAAAAGAAAGGCTTTAACCTTTTGGATACGATGACACGCCGCGAGGAAGGATATCACAACAAACTGTTTCAACTTCAGAATCAAAATGAAAGCGATAGTAAATCTATCCATGACCGAATCGAGGCTAAAGAAGAAGGTTTGGAGAAATACCTTATATATGATTGGCATCGACGAATATCATTTGTTGACCATATTATGCCAACTGAAACGGGTTTTGAGCAGTTTGCCTCGAATGATTATCAGGAGTCAGGCGACTTTATTATTGAGCCATTTACATATAAAACCAGAAAAACTCCCGCTAAGCTGATAGTTGAGTTTCTGCGTGAAGGGCGAATCAAACATGAAGACAGCGCTAACAATCTGTCAATAGAAAAGGACATTTCAATAATGCTTAAGCAGCCGGTAATTGAGGCTGTTTATACGCTTGAAAATCAGTCGGCTGCAGAGCTTCATTTTGCTTTTGGGGTTGAGTTCAATTGGTCGATGCTTGCCGGCGACTCGGCCGACCGATATTATTATATCGATAACCATAAATTAGAACACAGCAGGATGAACAGCCATGGGGAAACCCCGGACGTGAATGTTTTCGGGCTTGCAGATAAATATCATAAGCTTGATATCAATATCAGCTTATCGGAGTCTTGCCGATTATGGCGTTTCCCGATTGAGACTGTGAGTTTATCGGAACATGGTTTCGAGAGAGTGTATCAATCCTCGCTTACCTGTCCTTGTTTTGAGATAAAGCTGACGCCGGGTGAGTCGCGTAAGCTGGTAATCAAGATAGAATTTAAAAATTTGCAGGAATAATGCTGATAGTTGTTGCTTTTTCGACAACCTGACAAGCTTACGGCTTGATCTGCTTTAGATTTAGGATTATGGGAAATATCCAGCTAAATAAAATGTTGACATTCGGTTAATTATTCCTTTTATATATTAAAGTATTTATATTTAGATTATCTATCAAAGGAGGAACTATGAATGGTATATGTCACATCGAGATTCCCTCGAAGGATTTTGAAAAAGCCAAGAGATTCTACGGTGATGTTTTCAATTGGAAATTTCAGGATATTACCGAAATGAGCTATATGACTTTCATGGCTCCCGATGGTGTTAATGGCGGGTTTACTAAGAAATTTGCAATCGCTTCTAATCCGGGTATTGTTTTTTATATTGAGGTTGAGGACATTCCGGCGGCAATAAAAAAATCAGAGAAAGCCGGTGGAAATACTTTGGTTGCCAAAACTGAGATTTCATCTGAATTTGGCTATTTCGCTTTCATAAATGACCTTGAGGGCAACAGGATAGGTCTCTGGGCTAAGAAATAATTTTTATTTCAGGCTGATTAACAAGCGCTGTTCCAAACCTGCCCGAATATTTTAACCAGATTTTGCAGCCCTGCCCGCCGGCAGGCAGGTTGGAATTTTATTTTGGCAGTGATTATCATATAAAGCATGCTATAAATCGATATCATTCTCTGGTTGCCAAGCGCCGCTTGGTAACCAGAGGAAACATAATTCCGAATAATTTATTAATTTATTTCACTACTGTCCGGCTTTTTTATAGAATTCTTAAAATAATACCCAACAATCGAAGCTTGCTTATTTCATAACCCATAGAGC
>JAGGSN010000118.1 GCA_021159005.1 Candidatus Zixiibacteriota bacterium
ATATAAATGGTATCGGGCGCAAAAGGATGTATTGCAATAACGCGCATGCAAGAGAATATATTTCCGTTATCAAGGTGGTTCCAGCTTTCGCCGCCATTCGTTGTCTTATAAATGCCGTTTTCAACTGTGCCTATATATATGATTTGATTATCGAAAGGATGAATGGCTATTGTTTTAACGCTTGAGCCATAAGGACCGTTTGTCGACCAACTGTTTTCATCGGAATAACCATTTGTAAATAATATTCCGATAAACAAGGTGACCAACAGCCAATTTCTTATGATTTCTTTTTTCATATAACAACAATCCCAGCCTTTTACCCAAGATAAATTATAAGCACTTGATTACGCTCAATCCTCAGGTGATAATATCTTTAGCAATTATTCTATTGTAATAGTAATAAAGCAAATCAATGTGGAAATGTCAAGAGAATTTTGATCAGATTGCAGTCAATTGAATGTCGAGCAGAAGTTGGTGCACGAGGACGTACACCAACCACAATGAGGAATCTGTCAGAAGCAACTTCTGACAGCACGTTTTAAAAGAGGGCGTATGCAATACGCCCCTACGTACAATTCAATGTTAGTGAAAATTCCTACCAGCAGACATCGAGGTTTCTTGCCGCTAATGCTTCATTGAGACGGCCAACCGGCGTTGTCGAGGGAGCCGATTTGACTATCTCCGGATTCTCCCTCGCCTCTTTGGCAATCCGCTTCATCACCTCGATAAAATAATCCAGCGATTGCCGGCTTTCGGTTTCGGTAGGCTCTATCATCATCGCCTCATGAACGATAAGCGGGAAATAAACTGTCGGAGCATGCATGCCAAAATCGAGAATTCTCTTGGCGATATCATAAGTTTTGACGCCGTGCTTAAGCTGTTTGTCGCCGGAAAGGACAAACTCGTGCATGCTTTCGGTATTAAACGGCAGGATGTAATCATCCTTAAGATTCTCTCGCAAATAATTGGCATTGATAATAGCCGCCTCGGCTGTTTGCCTTAATCCCTCAGCGCCGAGTTTACGAATATATGTATATGCGCGGATTGCCACAGCCGTGTTGCCATAAAAGCCATGCACGCGTCCTATGGTGTCCGGGCGATTATTATCAAGGTAATAAGATAAGCCGCCCTTTTTATCAGTTTTTCTGCTGATAACCGGTGCTGGCATAAATGGCTCTAAACGCGACTTAATACCAAGCGCGCCGCCGCCGGGGCCGCCGCCGCCATGAGGAGCGCTGAAAGTTTTATGCATATTAAAATGGACTATATCGAAATCCATATCGCCGGGACGCACCAATCCCAGTAAAGCGTTCAGATTGGCGCCATCCATATAGAGCAATCCGCCGCAATCATGCACAACAGCGGCTATTTTTTCGATTTCAGTCTCAAATAAGCCAAGCGTGTTGGGATTGGTCAGCATAAAACCAGCTGTATCACGGTCGCAGACTGCGGCTAATTTGTCAACATCCACTAATCCCTTATCATTCGATGGCGCTTTGATAACATTAAAGCCTGCCAGCATTACAGATGCCGGATTGGTGCCATGAGCGGAATCGGGAATAATGATATTCTTTCGAGAGTCTTTATTTTTCTCATGATATGCCCGCATCATCAAAAGAGCGGTAAATTCGCCATGAGCGCCCGCCGCCGGCTGAAGAGTTACGCTATCCATTCCGGAAATAGCCGCTAATAGATTCTTCAGTTCATACAACAGTTCAAGCTCGCCCTGCACATTATCAACCGGACATAAGGGGTGAGCCGAAGTAAAGCCCGGCAGATTAGCGGTTAGCTCATTGACACGGGGATTATATTTCATAGTGCATGAACCAAGCGGATACATACCTTTATCTATATGATGGTTTTTAATCGAAAGCGCCGTAAAATGACGGACAACTTCCGGTTCGGACAGCTCAGGCAAATTTGGCGCCTCCTCGCGAAGAATCGAAAGCGGCAAGATTGATTCAGGCCCTTTATAATTATCCGGAAGTTCCGGCAGCGAGAAGCCGGTTCTGCCCGTAGTTGACATCTCTGCTAATAGTTTATCCGACAATGTTTATATCCCTTCCTTGAGAACTTTTTGAAGCTCTTCTATTCTATTGGCAACCCATTCAGCATACTTGCCGTTCGGGTAATCATATAAGTATTTTTCAAAAAGCTCCATCGCTTTTTTATCATCACCCTTCTTTTTATAGCAGTATGGGATTCTTCGTATAGCATCCTCAATTTTATCGGAATCGGGGAAGCGGCTAATAAAATCATTATAACTTTCAATCGCTTTAGAATATTCCTTTTTCTCGGCATATATTCCGGCAATTTCAAGCGTTGCGTTTTCAACGTTAAAATTGTCCTCAGGGCTTAGCCTGACAACATGGGAATAATATTCTATTGCCAAATCCCAGTCTGAACGATTACGGTATTTTTCAGCCACAATCAGATGGTACTCGATTTTATCGGGTTCATCAGCCAGACGGACGAGGTAATCCTCAAGCGTTTCGCTGCCCTGAAGGTAGAGTTGGATTTCATTGAAAAAATCACAGGGCGGATAATATCCCACCAGACGATCAACCTCAGCACCATTTGACAGAAATAATATTATTGTCGGGTAAAACGACACGCCAAAATTCTTAGCCAAAAGCGAGTCTTTTTCGACATTTATTTTAACGAACACCATATCTAAGGACATCTTGATAACGATACTATTAGTATAGGTAGAATCATCAAGCATTTTGCTCCAGGGGCAGTTTTTAGTATAAAATTCAACGACCATCGGCTGCTTATTTTTTGAAGCGATTTCTTTAGCCGCTGTAAAATTATTTATAAACTCGATTTTTTCCGGCGCTTTACGCGGTGAATCGCAGGCAAAAAACATTATCCCGGCAAGAACTATATATACCGCAAGTTTAATTATTTTCATCAGGCCTCTCAAAATCAGGTATTATTGTTTCGGCGATTTCAACTGCTTTTTTTAAAGCTGATTCGGGAACGAAAATTTTTATGCCTTTCATCACTCTGTCTAAAGGCATATAGCCAGAAAATGTTCCCATACGCGATTTAGCAAGACAGGGTATGTTCTTTTCTTTTAACGCTTCTTCCAGCATTCCGGCGCTAACTATATCGTTAGTCTGGCAGAGCAAAACTATTTTACTGTCAAAGTTGTAATCTTCCTTTTTATCTGGCGGCTTTTCGATTAGTTCGCAATCACAATCAGAGCATCTGGTATTCCCCAAAGGATATTCCGCGCCGCATTTAGGACAATATAGCATCACTTCACCTTTGATAAGCGAAATACAAGTTCATCAATTTGCTTAAATGTAATTTTTTCAGTTGCAGCAATCATCAGGCAACCTTTCAAACCTATTTTATAGCTGTTTAAGTCAAGTCCGGCGAGTATATTATATTTGCCGAGGTTCTTAATAATTTTCTTGGGTTGTATAGGAGTCTGAACAACGAATTCTTTGAAGAAAGGCGCGGCAAATTGGAGTTTGAATCCCGGCAATTCACCTATTTTCTCAGCGGCGTAATGAGCGTTTATCAGGCATAATTCGGCAGTCCTTTTTATGCCCGCCTTGCCTGTAACAGCCATATAAATAGCCGAAGCCAAAGCGCACAATTGCTGATTTGTGCAAATATTAGAGGTGGCTTTTTCGCGTCTTATATGTTGTTCTCGTGTTTGAAGGGTTAACACATAGCCTGTTTTGCCGTTAGCATCGGTAGTTTTTGCAACCAGCCGTCCCGGCATTTTGCGGATAAGTTCCTTCCTGACGGAGAATAACCCAAGATAAGGTCCGCCATAAGACAGCGGTAGGCCAAGCGGTTGTCCTTCCGCGACAGCGATATCTGCGCCCAATTCGGCAGGCGATTTTAAAATCCCCAGCGAGATTGGATCATAGGATTCAATCAGCAAAGCTCCGCAGTTTTTAATATCACTGGCAGCCTCATCGATATTTTCAATCAAGCCAAGGAAATTAGGGTTTTGGACAACAAAGGCGGCGGTATTATCGCTAAGTTTATTGCGCAGGAATTCATAATCAACGAGACCCTCGGCAAAGGGAATAGTAATCAGCTTAATATCTGTTCCCGTCAGATATGTTTTTACAGTTTCAATATAATTGGGATTAACAGTGGCGGCTACCAACGTTTCTTTTCGTCCGGTATGCCTGGCCGCTAACAGAATAGCCTCGGCTAATGCGCTGGCGCCGTCATACATTGAGGCGTTAGTTACCGGCAGGCCGGTCAAATTGCTGACCATAGACTGAAATTCATATATTGCCTGGAGAGTTCCCTGAGCAGCCTCTGGTTGGTACGGTGTATATGCAGTTAAAAACTCCGAGCGCGATATCAAGCTGTTTATAATTGCCGGCACATAGTGGTCGTAGGCGCCGGCGCCGGCGAATACGGATAGATATCGTTTGTTTTTTTCGGACAGTTCGGTTAAGTGATTGATGAGTTCATATTCAGAAAGCGGTTTTGGAATGTTAAGATTATGATTATATCTTATCGATGCCGGTATATTTTTTATTAAATCCTCGAAACTTGAAAAACCGATGCTTTTAAGCATCTGGTCAAGTTCGGTCTGTGTATTAGGTATGTAACTCATCAACTCTGTCCAATAAACTCCTTATAGGCCGCAGCATCAAGAAGTTGGTTGAGTTCGTCTTTGTTTTCAACCTTAACTTTTATCATCCAGCCATCGCCATACGGATCAGAATTCGCAATACCGGCGTCGTTTTCGAGCAAATCATTGACTTCTGTAACTTCACCGGTCAATGGCGCAAACAAATCTGATACAGCCTTAACAGCTTCAATCGTGCCGAAAGGCTGCATAAATTCGATTTTACTGCCGACACTCGGCAATTCTACGAAAACAACATCGCCAAGTTCGCCCTGGGCATAATCAGTAATGCCGACAGCAGCAATATCTCCATCAAGCTTAATCCATTCATGTTCCTTGGTATATAATAAATCCTCGGGTATCAAATTACCTCCTCGCCTTTGGATGTTTCCTTTTTTGGGGAACCATTTATAAATTTATCCACATAAGAAGTATCGTAATTTCCAAAAATGAAAATCTTATCTTCAAAAATATCCTTATAGAAATCAATCGGTGTAGGAATTCCCTCGATAATAAACTCATCGAGAGCGCGTCTCATTCTAAGCATCGCCTCGGTTCTGTCTTTGCCGTGGACTATAAGCTTGGCTATCAACGAATCATAGAATGGCGGCATATCATAGCCGGCATAAGCGTGAGTATCGACTCTGACTCCCAAGCCGCCGGGCGTATGAAATGTTCTGATATTGCCGGGCACAGGCATAAAATTACGGGAGGTATTCTCGGCATTTATACGGCATTCTATAGCATGGCCGGAGAATTTAACATCTTCTTGAGTATAAGACAGCCGGTTGCCAGCGGCAATGCTAATCTGTTCCTTAATCAGGTCGATATTAGTAACCGCTTCAGTAATAGTATGCTCTACCTGTATCCTGGTATTTACTTCCATGAAATAGAAGTTTTTATCGCTATCGACAAGGAATTCGACAGTGCCGGCGCTTGTGTAGCCCGCTTCCTTTACTCCTTTAATAGCCGCTATACACATTTTATTACGCAATTCATCAGTAATAGCAATTGAGGGCGACTCCTCAATCAGTTTTTGATGACGCCGTTGAATAGTGCAGTCGCGGTCGCCAAGATGAATTACATTGCCATATTTATCCGCCATTATCTGTATTTCCACATGGCGCGGGTTGCTGATAAATTTTTCGATATAAACATCCGGGTTGCCAAAAGCAATATTTGCCTCAGCGCGAGCCATTTCAAGCGCATTTTTTAATTCATCAGGCTTGGTAACCATCCGCATTCCGCGTCCCCCGCCGCCCGCCGAGGCTTTGATTATAATGGGATAATTTATCGTTTTAACTATCTCAACAGCTTCATTGTAGTCATTAATTACGCCATCCGAACCGGGAACTACTGGCACACCGGCACTCTCCATAGTTTTTTTAGCTAATGCTTTATTGCCAAGAAGCTGGATTACCTCCGGCGAGGGACCAATAAATGTTAGGTTGCACGACTGGCAAACTTCAGCGAAATCGGCGTTTTCGGCTAAAAAGCCGTAGCCGGGATGAATAGCATCGGCGTTTGTAACCTCAGCCGCCGCAATAACCCTTTTGGCATCGAGATAACTCTCTGTCGGCGAGCTGGGACCGATACAGACATCTTCATCCGCAAAACGCACGTGCAGTGAATCGCTGTCTGCCTCCGAGTAAACAGCCACCGTTCGGATACCAAGCTCCTTGCAGGTCCTGATTATTCTAAGGGCAATCTCACCGCGGTTTGCGATGAGAATTTTTTCAAACATTTTTCGCTCCTGTTATTAACGCCGGATTGACGATTAAACAACCTCACATGTTTTCAGGGCTGTAATATATATCAATTGAATCCATCCTGTCAATGTTTTGTATAAATAAGCGGCAGTTTGGCGTGATTTTTATGTTGGCGCTTTTAGGACATATATCAGCTATAAATTTCGGATTTTCTGTAAGGTTTTACGGTGAAGAGGTGTCCGACTCAGGCGGATTGACCTGCACGCAGCACAATTAATACATATAGTTATAATGTCGGGTTTTTCCCCGCCGCGGCGGGTCAGAACCCGACCTACCATACTGAATTTTCCGAGTATTCCAATAATATGAAACAGCTTTAGCTACCTCATCATTGATATTTTCAATTACTTCCATTAAAAACCTCTTGCGACTGATATTGACAGAAATGTGTATCGGTTTTCGACTAACGAAATAAATCCTATTCCCTATTTCTATCCTGCTAAATATATAGTAGTTTTTGCCCGCTTGGTCAATGATATAATTACCCGGTTGTCAGAAGTAACTTCTGACAACACCGGAATAGCAAAACAAATACGGTATGAAATCTAACGCGGCGGAATGCCATCGCCGTAATAGTCAAAACCGCAAATCCGCCTCAGGCGGATTGACCTACTATGCTGGCAACACCGAATTAATGTTGGTTCACGGGGACGTACACCAACCACGAAGCGCTGCATCCCCTCAGGATGTCGTCCTCCTGAGGCGGACTCCATCTTGAGGGATAAAACGCCAATCACACCAACAGCACGCTTTACATTGACTATCGCGCCCAAATAGCATATACTCAAAACCATGATAAAAGCACATGAATTGAAAAAGATATTCACCGATAAAAAGCGCGGTGAAATTGTCGCAGTCAATAAAGTCTCTTTCGAAGTGCATCCCGGCGAGATATTCGGACTTTTAGGGCTAAACGGCGCGGGTAAAACCACTACTCTGCGGCTTCTTGCGGGGCTTTTGAGGCCAAATTCCGGCACTTGCTATATCTGCAATATTAATGTAGCTGCCGAGCCTGAGAAAGCTAAAGCGCGGTTAGGTTTTCTTACCGGCACAACCGGACTGTATGGCCGTCTGACAGCCGCCGAGATGATTAAATATTTCGGCAGGCTCTACGGGCTTGATGAAAACAGTGTCAAGAAGCGGGCGAATGAGCTTATGGAAATACTGAGCATGACCGAATTTGCCAACACTCGTTGTGATAAGCTGTCATCGGGAACCAAGCAGAAAGTGTCAATCGCCAGAACAATGATACATGACCCGGATGTGATTATCCTCGATGAGCCTACTGCCGGTTTGGATGTTATCTCCAGCCGGGCGGTTATCGAGTTTGTCAGTACGGAAAAGGCGCGCTCTAAAACGATTATATTTTCAACTCATATCATGCATGAGGCGGAAAAGCTTTGCGACCGCATCGGGATTATAGATAAAGGCAGAATAGCGGCAGTGGGAACACCATCCGAATTGAAAGCGGCAACAGCCTGTGTCGATATGGATGACGCCTTTGTGAAACTTGTTGGAAACACTTATGAATAATATCAAGATTATCTATAAAAAAGAGCTTTTGGATACCATCAGAGACAAGCGCACAATTATATCGATGATCATTGTGCCGATTTTATTATTTCCCCTGCTGACTTTAGGCTTTTCCTCGTTTGCGGCTAGTATGGTGAAAAAATCGACAGAGGAAACTCATAAAGTAACGGTAATCGGTAAAAACTTTGCGCCGGAGCTTTACGCCATTATCGACAGCTCATCGAAAGTCGAGATAGTCGAGGTTGATTCGATAGAACAAGCTATCAACGATAAGATAATCAGGGCGGCGCTGGTCATACCGGAGGATTTTGCCGAGAACACTGAGGCGATGGATTCGGCATCCCTGACAATTGTTTACAACGGGACAGAGTCAAAGTCTGATTTTGCCGCCGCTAAGCTTCGCGATTTTGCCCGTGAATACCGCACCAATATTGTAGATAAGCGGCTTGCGGAATACAAGATAGACCCGCAAATTATTAAGCCATTCCTGATAATGAATAACAATATCGGCGAGGAAAAAATGGGCGCTTTTATGCTTTCGATGTTTCTGCCGTATGTAATTATAATGCTGAGCATGATAGGCGCTATGTATACCGCGATAGATTTAACCGCCGGCGAAAAAGAGCGCGGCACGCTGGAAACAATCTTAGTCAGCCCTATTCCTCGCTGGCAATTGGCGACTGGCAAGTTTTTAACTATTCTGACAACTTCGCTTGTCTCGACAATTTTAGCGATATCAAGCATGTCTGCAACTATGTCATTTGGCATCATGTCTGCCGGTCCTATGGCTGAAAATGTCGGGTTTGATATTACTTTTCAGATGATATTCGTTATCCTGCTTATGATGCTGCCAGCCGCCTGCCTGTTTTCGGCATTGTTGATGTCGATTGCGATTTTCGCTAAAAGTTTCAAGGAGGCGCAAAGCTACACATCTCCTTTGATGATTATTGTTATCCTGCCATCGTTAGTGTCATTTATTCCAGGCATCGAATTGAATTTACAATTGGCGTTTGTGCCTATAGTTAATATCTGTCTTGTAATCAAGGAATCGCTGATAGGCACTATTGAATGGCTGCATGTGTTTATTGTATTCTTTTCGACATCAATATATGCGGCATTTGCTATATTTATAACTCACCGTATGTTTGAGAAAGAAAGCGTTATATTCAGGTCATGAGTGAAAATTTACCGGAACATGATAAACAGCCGATTGACTCCTCGCTAAATAATGCCGGCAAACGGTCGGTGGAACATCTGCTTATAGAAGCATCGCATATCCTTAATCATAATCTTGAACTGGAAGCTTTGCTGAAAAATATCCTGAATATTTTAGCTGAATATCTTGATGCTGAAGCCTCCGCAATTTTCATTGAAGGCACTGAAAATAAAAAGCCCGAGCTTTATATATATACATGTATTGAAAACACAGTCTCCCAATTGGATTCAGCCGCTATTGATAAAGGTGCTTTTTCTATGGTAATAGACAAGAAAACACCTTTGATAATCAATAAGTTATCTCCAACCGAGCATCTAAAAGAGATGGTGGACCGCAAGCTTAATATTTCTACACATAATCTTATGGCAGCTCCTATCATTCGCGAAGAGACATTTATAGGAGTCATCGAGGTATTTAATAAAAAAGAGGGGCATGATTTCAACACAAACGATCTGGAAATAATGGATGCCCTTGGCGAGCAGATAGCCTTAGCCATTACAAACGCAAAACTCATCAGCCGGGCGCAAAGAAAATCGGCAGAAGCACGCAGTCTCTATGAGGTGGGCAAGCTGATGTCGGGAGCTCTTGAGCTAAAAAACCTTCTTGAACTGATTGTCTATCAAGTCAGCCATCTGGTAAGTGTTGATGTGGCTACTATATATATTGTTGATGAGGACGGCTCAATCAATGAAATAGTTTCTCAAGGCGTACCGGAGGAGTTTAAACCCAAGCTGTCACTAAAAATAGGTCAGGGGATTTGCGGCTGGGTCGCCAAGACCGGGCAATCACTGGTACTAAACGATGTCTCAAAAAACAAGCAGTATATCCAGATGCGACCTGAAACTAAAAGCGAGATTGCCGTACCGCTTATATCAAGAGATAAAGTGATCGGGATATTCAATGTTGAATCAGACCTGCTTAACGCCTATACCGACTCCGACCTTAATCTTTTGGAAACATTCGCCAGTCAGGCGGCTGTTTCTATCGAGCGAGCGATATTGTATGAGCAGGCTATGGAGCAAAAAGCGCTTGAGGAGAAACTTGCGATTGCCAGACGCATCCAGCAAACTTTCCTACCTGAGAAAGACCCGGTAATACGCGGCTTTGATATTGCCGGTGTAAATATCCCCTCGGAGGCGGTTGGCGGCGATTATTATGATTTCATTGATATTGTCAAAAACCAGATAGGCATCGCAATTGGCGATGTTTCCGGTAAGGGCATCGGCGCAGCGCTGATTATGGCGGCGTTCAGAGCCTCGCTTATAGCCGAAATAAGAAACAACTATGCTATCAGAACGATATTTGCCAAAGTAAATTCATTGCTGTATGAATCGATTGAACGGGAAAATTATGTTACTGCCGTTTATGGTGTTCTTGATTCTAAGAACAGGGTTTTTACGTTCTCCAATGCCGGCCATAATCCGCCGTTATTATTCAAATCGGATGGGAAAATAATCGAACTTACCGAAGGCGGACTGGCTATCGGCATGTTTGGAAACTCGGTTTATGAAGAACGGCCTGTTTATATCAACAACGGCGATATGCTTTTGTTTTATACTGACGGTGTTACCGAAGCGCAAAATTACAATGATGAGGAATTCGGAACAGACCGGTTGAAAAATATAATTATAGAATCGAAAGACGAAAGCTCTCGGGCTATAATTAATAAGGTTGTGGAGGCGGTGCAAAAATATAAATCGGCATCGAATCAGCTTGATGACCTTACTATGATATTGTTGAAATGTCAGTAGGATAGGTTAGCTTGCATAGTTTACAAACCATAACATTTACTCTTCTGTCATAACTGTCGGAAGTTACTTTCGGCAGCATAAAAATAGTTGGTACACGAAGACATACACCAGCCGCGAAATACACTCCCGGATTTTGAGTTGAGGTTTATTATAGCAAACAAAGAGGGCGTATGCAATACGCCCCTACGCGCAGTGAGTATATTATTTTAATACTTGAGTTATTGCTTTGCCAACAACCTAAGAGCGTATCTGTCTGAGGCGGATGCCCCTTAGCGCTGGTGTATATCAAGCGCAGGTTTATTGTAAAAATATTAACTGTAAAATCTGGGATTATTTTGTAAAAGGCAGAGGCTCGCTTAGCGTTTTTATAACGCGTCCGAATTTTTCTCGTTTCAAATTGTCAAATATAGCTCTCAGATAATCCCCAATTTCTTTTTGCCTATCCCCTATCATGTCGAATTTTATTTTTAGCGGATCATCCGGGATGCTGGACCTTCTGTAATAACAGCCTATGCTATAATCAAGATTTTTTTTAAAAGCGAAAGTTGTCATAGCAATCTTTGACTTTATCTCAAGAGGCAGCAGCTTTAACAGATAGTAAATTATTTCCTCGGCAGTGCGGACATGGTTGTTCGATATATAATATATCTCCCCGCCCGAAAGTATTGTGTGAAGATATTCAAACATCGAATCATAATATACCCGCGGTATTTCAGACAGATCTGACGGCGGTATGGAACTCTTATCGAGAAATATGGTCTGGCAATTGCTTTTCCTTGTCCAGGCAGTCAGGAATGTTCCCTGCGATTCTAGCATGAAAGGATTGAACTCCAGATACCTGTAATCATCCTCGGATAGTATCAGCGCATGCCTGACAAGAGCGCCCTCTCTGCCAATCTGGTCTTTTCCAGAATTAATGACCTTAACTACGGCTATTAGTTTTTTATTATTTGCTGATTTGTTTTTAAGCGGAAACTGGTTTAATGATCTTTTAAATTTCAGATTACGGCAATCGCCCCAGCTATTGCAAAATTCTACAATCTCCTGCTGGGCTTCGGGTGAAATACCCGATGTTTTACCGACTACCTGCTGACCTCTACGGCTGTACGAAAAGGCTCCGTAAACCATGTTCTCTATGATTATGTTTTTAGAAACGTTAAAACTCAATCAAGCTTATCCTTGAAGAGAGAATAAAATTCCGACAACTCGAATTTAAACCGGATATCAACACCCTCGCGGGCAAAAGGTATTTGTTCGCCATCCATACTCAAGATGAAATAACCCGGCTTGAAACTGTAGCTTTCCCTGTTTACATCGCCCTGATACAAAATAATGGCGACATTTTCATCACCAGCAACAGGCACGCGGATAGTCTTATCGTTATCTAAATCATCGATAAAACCCTGAGGAAATCCGGGAGCATTATCAAACGAAACAGTATAGCCATGCTCGCCGCCCGAAGCGCCGGTAACAGTAAAAGGAATTTTAATACCGCGCTGAATCCTCGAAACACCGTTTATGTATTTTTGTATCTTGTTAGAATATCTTTTCATCTTAGGGTTATCCGGATTATCATCAAGAGTTTTCTTAAACTCGAGAAGCTTGGCCGGAAAACGATCGGGAGTATCGCCCAGCAGATAATCGAAATCCTGACGAGCCAAATTGTCATAGAATTCTTTTCTCAGCTTCTTGTACTCATTGACTAATCCCTGGGTTTGAGATACTTCCGCTACAGAAGGCGCTCTTTTAATCCCTTCGCGCTTTTCAGCGATTTTGGCTTTTGTTCTATCTTTATCTCCGGCGTTATTTAAGGAATCTGCCAAGCTGTCGGCTAAATTAAGGTCGGCTTCTATTTCGCTCAGAGAGGCGTTATACTTGGCTGTATCAGCACCTAAGGTTGATAGTGTCTGAATCTTGCCGTCTAAGGACGAAAGAATTTGACTTATCCTGCGGTTTAATTCGCTTTTTGCTTGGGATGAACCTCTGTTTAAATAAAGTTTGGATTGCTCCAGAGCTATTTCACTGAACTCGCTGAAAAAGTTTCTCACTATGAATAGATTGCTGTATCTTTTATAGGCGTTTCCCGTGCTCCTGTTTATAACTGAAGCTGTGCCTGTATACTGGCTGATTTCTCTGAATAGAGACCTGGTTTTCACATGGTTATAGATATGACCAAAGGCGACAATATCAACGATCAATAATATTATCAGGGCTGTCCATTTAAGGATACTTTTATAAACAATAGCCCGTCTGTAGGCGGCGATTCTGGATATCGCCCATTGCAAGGGACTGCTTATGCCAAGAGGCCGGAGGTCTTCCGGCGGCACTTTGACTTTATCGCCATCCTCGTCGGTGATAGTTTCGGGAGCATTGCCGGTGGATGATATAAAGAACACCTGATAATCGAGCGTGCGGGTGATTAGCGGTTTGAAAAACGACTCCAAGCGATTGAGCATTTTTTCCACTTCGCCTTTCCAATCGGGTCGGCTGGTGATGTTTCGTTGTTTTAGCACGCCTCTTAAAAAGCCGGCGAAATTCATAGCCCGTATAAAACCGGCGCCTTTACCAATCAGCATAGATTGCTCGGCTGATTTAAAGCCCGGCATCTCATCCGCTTTGGATATAACGAGTCCAATCGGAATTTTCAACTTCTTCTCAACGCTCGATAACTGGTCTATTAAATCGGTAAAAGAAGCGATTCTATTTGACCGTTCGCCTTCGTTTTTAATCGCCTCCGGGTCGATAAAGAAGAATACGCATTCGCAATCTTTAAAGTATTCTACCAATTCCTGTTTGTCATCGCCGCGGCTGTCGATATAAACCAACTCACCGGAATAGTCTATGGTGTTTACCGGGACGATTTTATTTTTACCAACCCTAATCTCGAAATTTAATTTTTGTTCGCCAGTGGAAAGCGGCGGGAATCGCCTTGCAGAAATGTTTTTCCCTGTTTCAAGATCAATGCCTTTACCGCGCATCAGATTGAATTTTTCTTCCAAGATTTCTTGAGTTTCACCGAGCGCCATTATCTCGAATTTGGGGGACTTTTTGCTGAAAGCATATACTATGGTGAAAAATACGGTTTTGCCAACGCCTTTATGACCATACACGCCTATCCGGAAAATCGATTTGTCGACTTCCTTTCCTTTGCCTGCGGGAAGGTCGACTTTTTTCTTTAATTTGGCGGCACTTTTAAATATTTTTAATATACTCATATTTTTTTCTCAAATCAGACTAACGCTGTTTAACTTCTTCAATTCTCTTTTTAAACTCGACAAACTTTTTATCCTGATATTTCCCCATCACCTGAAAAACAGCGACTAAGAATACAATCAATGCTAAAAAAGCAAAAACAAAATAAACGAAATTACCGCGGCTTTTAGTAATCACAAACAGGACATACCGGGGAGCGCGAAATATTCCCATAACAAAACGAAAGATGGCAAAGAAAAGCTGTTTGAACCGTCCCCAGAAAGGAATCTTGGTTTTCAGATACTTCATTTCGAAAAGGATGTCGCGATATATCGGGTTGGAATCAGCCATTTTAGCGAAAACTTTGTACTCCGAAAGCTTATATTCGGGTGATTGCTTGTCTTGCATCAACTGGTTTGAACCTTTATTGAGATGCCGTCGCCGCAAGGCTAAAAACAGCTGCGAATGCTGAATTGTTTCCAACTTATCAAGGATTTGATACGCCGGATCTTCGAGAACATTAGGATCATTGTTAAGGTTTTGGAGTTCGGCGATTTTTGTTAGAAAATAGAATCTCAATTCTTCACAGCGCTTTAACAAGCTGCGGTCAAGCAGATGAACTGCCAGTTCAAGTTCCAAATAATCGATATCGGATCTTTTCTTCCGCAGCTTCAGGCAAAATCTGTATGCTTCCTGGTATTGCGCCGCCATCGGTATCAGGATAGGAAACATAGTCGCCAGAAGATGCGAGGTGATGTACCGTAAATCTGTTCCGCCCTGCGGCGAGTTAAACGCCACCTTATCGAATTCGAAGAGAAGGCTGTCATCTACGCCCTTTATTATATCAAGATTATTTTGGTCGCGCACCAATTTGAGATGCGAAAGGACGTTTTCAAAATAGTTAATGAACTCATCAACATCAAACTTGCGTCCGGTCTCGTATTCCTTAACATAATTGAATAGGATATTTATCGCTTTATGTCGTTCATATTCTGCCAATTGCCGCTCCATTAATAAATGTAAACATTTACCATTTCCGCTTTAATATCTTTTAAATCCTGCGGGTTGAAATTCCCTCTGACATTTAAGTTTATAGTATTGATTGACGGGTCTGCCATATCATCCATCGGTTTCAGCAAAAGATTGCCCGGCGAGCCTTCCGCATCGATATAAACAGGGTCCATCCGTCCGGGAATATTATTATCATTTAAACCAATTTTCACCATAATATATCTATAGTCAACGCCTCCCAGCAACTCCCGATTCAGGCTGATTAACACATCCCTTGAAACCATGCTTTCAAAACCATCAATTTTGATGGTTACTCCATCCCGTTCAATGTCGCTGGCAATTTCCCTGAATGGCTGCAGGTTGTATTCCCTATTGCGATATGACAGGATTTTACCGATTTCTGTAAGCGCTCCGGCAAGCTTTCTCACCAGACCTATAAACTCCACAAAATCCGTCATAAGCAAAACAAGCTTGGAAGTTAGCTGACCTAAAGCGTGATGGTTGTATCCGGCGCTGGTAAATTCCTTGGCTCCCTCGAGGAAACGATTTAGGATTTTATCTCCTTCATACTTTTTCTTCAATGTAATTGCCGCATCCCGATATGTTGCAAGCATGGCCTCTACAGTGCCAAAAATTTGCTGATAAAACGAGATGAGATTATACGGCGGCGCAGGCAAATCAGGGTCGGGATGAACTTTAAGCTTGCCGCCCAGATTTAGCGATATGTTAGCCAGCATATCCTGGAACTGTTTGTGGTCGATACCGAATTTACCGGGCTTGTCCTGCATCACCGAGATAAATGACTGATAACCTTTAGCCGCTTCCTGCTGGGCAAGCAGCATCAAGCCGGACAAGCGGCGGCATTGCTCGGCAAGCAACGGATGAGCGCCAATTGTAGTGCATGGTGGAATAAAATCAGCATGAAGGTCTGGCCTTTCATCCTCGAAATAGATTTCGCCTATTTTAAGGCAATCGGCGGGATCGATATTCAACAGGTTGCCGGTGATTAAATTATATTCAAAACCGCGATACGGTTGTCTTGTTGGTTCATCATCATCAGAGGGCATCCCGACGCCTATTTTTGTATTTTTCGCCCATACATACACCGGGATTCCATCGCTGCCGGCTGTCTGTATAGGTGAAGATACCAAATTATTTTCAAACTGCTCGTCTATTTGTATTAACTTGCCGCTTGCTGTCAATCCCATACATCTCGAAAGAACCACCACCCAATCCTGTCCGTTAAAATCAACCCTTATTTCTAAGGAGGAATCTTCATCGGCAGAAGCTGGAGTCAATCCAAAATGCTGAATGCTATGTTTAATAGTCCAGTGGTTTAGCGATTCGAAATATCTTTCCTGGTCTATAAGATGGGATGCGTTAACCAGCATGCCATCTTCCCAATTGACAGAAAGAAACCTTTTTGATTTATTCAGATCATCCATTTATTCACCATTGTTTTCAGGATTATCAATCCTCCCAATATTTGCGATTATGAAGGATAGTTTAAGTTGAAATATTTGTCAATTATTTTCATTATTTATTATTACCAGCAAAAATGTCGGGTTTCTCCCCGCTGGTCGGAACCCGACCTACAATTATGTTGTCAATTTTTTTCATTATTTATTATTACTCAGTTTGGCGCTGTATCCCGGTAAAAATGTCGGTTTTCTCTCGCCGGTCGGAACACGACCTACAATTTGGCGCTGTATCCCAGATATGCTTCACCGGGGATGAATAGAATCTCGTCGGAATCAGGCTGGATATGCACTTTATATTCCTCAGCATAACCCGGCAAGCATAACTTGATTATAGTTATAAGAAGTTGATGTTTTTTACCGCCGGGGATGATTTCTTTTATTTGTTTCATGTCTTTAACTTTAAGAGTGATAGATAATATCGGATTAGGGTTTTTATATTGTTTGCCAAGATACATTTTTTTGCCAAGAATACAGTTGGACATCAGCCTGCTCGGCAGATTTTCGGGCAAATCTTTGGTTTGAAGATTATTAAATGAAACGCTGCATTTAAGTCCTAAAACAGATTCAATATATACTTTTAAGGCGCTTTCAGTGCCCATAAATTGATATAGCTTTGGCAAAACGAAACCGATAATTTCCGGATTTATATGGTCGTTTTCTTTTTCCGGCAGCGACAAAAAAGAACTGAAATAGTTTATAAAATTTTCGGATAAGTATAAACCGGCATAAATATCCCTAATCCATTCCAAACGGCAAAGCATTTTTAAACAAGCGCTGTCAAATATTGAGAAGAGCATCCTTGCGCCTGTTTGACTGCTAAAGTTTTCGGCAAAGAAATCATCAATACTTGACCTTTGGCGGTTATCGGTAAAAAGATCCGGCATAAGGTCGCAGATACTCATCCTGTTGACCGCCAATATAATATTGCTTTCCGATGATACAATTTCGCCGGGATCAGGGTATTGGTTCATGATATCACCCTTGAACCTGCTAAATTCTCCCAACGGATAAACAAAAATATCTTTATCGGGAACGCCATTTTTTCGCAAATATATATAAGCGTCTTTTAAAGATTTGGACTTAGCTTCCGGACGCGATTTAAAATCAGGCATCGCAAATGGTGTAAAAGAGTCGTTCACCTTAAAAATACCGCTTTAACAACTGTTCCCATCGGACTTCTCGCTTCCAAAAATTTTTGCAATCTTGTCAAAAACAGCTTGCTTTCCTCTGCCGGTTCAAATTTATGGCCGCCTACATTTACCTCAATGCTTACACATCTGAACACAACACCGTTTCTGATAGTTGAACCAAGTGCGGCTTTGGCCGATTTGACTCTATTGTCAAACGTGACCGTAAGGGATTCATAATCGGATGACGTTATAGCCCGATTGTGCGACCTTAATACATGAGGAAAAGCGGCTATCATATCATCGAAAGTTCTGGCATTAACCCCGCCTTTCGTAGCAGTAAGGTTAATCACGGTTTCTATTCCCGGATGGGGATTATACAGCGAATCGATATTTCCGGCGGCGATACCATTGGCGGCTTGCCCTGCTGATGTTTTAAACTCAACCGAGAAGCGGTCGGGATCTGTTTTTCCTTCCGGCGGAATAATCAGCATCTGCAATTGGTCTTGATTGATTCTGGGCAAATATCTGCATCCGGCATCAACCTCGGCAGCGGCTCCATAAACATTAGAGTATTGACGGCCGCGGTTATCTGCGATGCTTATTATCTCATATATTTCCTTGGCCGGAGATTGAAGCTGAAACGACATGGCTCCGGGTCCGTGATAGAAGAAGTTTTGTTTCTGAAAATGAGAGTTAATAGCCACTAAGCAATTCGTCGCCGCCAGTTCAAAGGTATTAATAAGGTCGGAAGTTATTCTCATATCGGAATCTATTTTAATCCAGTACAGCGGTTCAAAATCATCCCAGAATGTATCCTCCTGACCTGAGAATGATTGCCGCAATTCGAGCGGCGGCGCGCCGACTGCGCCCTTGGGGATATCGAAAAAACAATCGCTATATTCTTCAATATGCTCATGAGGGAAATAGTTATGACCCCAAAGCGAGATTTCCGGATTTACTTTTTTGCTTTCGATATTCTTCAAGTTTTCCCGGACTGTAAACTCGGGTTTGCTGAAAATACCGCTTTCAGTTGTAAACCTCCATCGACCCCATCTTAAAATGCCAAGCAGTTCGGGGGATGATAGTATAAACAAATCGGAGGCTGGGAATTTTATATCATCGCCATTAAGTTTGAGGGCAATGTAAACACAATCTTTTTCATCGACATTAGATTCAACGCTTGCCGTATCGAAATCGACAAGAAGATGGTTTTTCCCCGACCATTGCGGGTCGGTCCAGAGCACATGAGCGCCGTCAGCATTTTTTGATAGAGCCGCAACCGCCTCAATCGGCAGCAATGTTTTCGATTCGGCCGGTGAAAGATAAAACGTAACGCTGGGCTTCACAGTGGTATTTGTCCAACATGCCTCTGTCGACTGGTCAATAGTAGTTTGACTTGCACCGGTTGTATATTTCAATATAGTTGATGATGGTATAGGATGCAGTAAGCCATCAAAGAATATTCGGCAAGCAAGGTCTCTGATAATTATCTCGGAGATATTGCTAATGCCGTCATTGATTTCTTTAAGGCGATTAGACATAGCCTTAAACATCATATGGATCACTGGATCCATTTGCTGGGCAGAGGTGGAGAAATCAGGCCATATACGGCGGGCGTCATTAAACATCCGCTCGAGGATTTCCTCCTGGGTTAAATCCTCAACCCATTCTCCCTGGAAATGGCGCTCGATAGTAATCCTCCTTCAGAGTTTTCTCAAGTTTAAATTTCTTGCCGGTAGCGGCAAGCGTCGCATTGATTTCAATTTTTAGGGGCTTCGTGCCTGAGGCTGCCGATTTTACGCCTCCATGCACTTTAACCGAGATATTATCAAGGCGCGGTTCGCTTTGCTCTAAGGCAGCTCTGATTGTTTTTGATAAATCTTCTTTTATTGCGCCAACTTCTACCAATACTTTGCTTGGGTCCATTTGAGCTGTGCCGAAATTTTTATCGCAAACAGATGAACCTTTAGGTGTTGATATAACGATTGAGACAATTTTTACAACTGAATCTTGAATAGACGCTGTTTTAAATCTGTCGCCATTAAACTGTAAGGGCAACTTTAAATAAATATCTTCCATTTCAAGTAATACTGGCCGTTAGTTGTTATCATTAATTAAGCTGTATGACAGCTCCTTTTACAACAACGTTTCCACTGGCATTTATATCCATGGCAGCTGCTGCTTTCTGGACTAATTTGCCGTTTGATTTCATATTTAGCTCTTTACCAGCCTCGATATTAATTTTATCGGCTTTTAGCGTAAGGGCAGTTCCCGCTTCAATAGTAATCGCTTTTTTTGAAGCATCCAGCGAAATAGTGCATGACGACCCTTTGGTTTCCATGCTGATTTTTTCGCTGCCGCCTTTGCCATCTAAAACCAATTTGGCGCCATCGGTTTTAACCGCAACCGAATATTTTTCGGCATCCTTAGAGGCATCCATAATCATCGAGCAGGAATCGCCTTTGGTTTTGATAGCAATCTGTTCGGCATCCTTGTCATCTTTGATCATTATTTCATTGCCGGATTTGGTATATATGGCTTTTACCATATTCTCGTTGTGATAGACATCATCCTTGGGAGGCTGTGAACCCTCATAAACCGAACCCAAAATAAAAGCGTTTTCCAAATGGCGGCCGCGTATCGCAACCATCACGTTGTCGCCTAATTCGGGCATCAGCCAATTACCGTGAGAACCGTTGTCATCCGAACCCGCCTGCGGCTGACATACCCTTATAAATGGCGACTCAACATTTTCCGCCCCTTGAATATCCCAAGGGAAGCACACTTTAGCCCGGCCGAGTTTTTTACCTTCGGGGTCATCAATATCGACAACCCAAGCCTGTTCGGTTAAATGAGCCGGGAGTTGGTTTACCGTGCAGTATGGACAGGCAAGGTCGCGAGCGACGCAATTGAATTCGCAATCATATTTGCCGTCTTTGTAGTGATGTTTAACACGGGTAAGAAGATATAAACCATCAAATCCTTCTTCGCCGCGTGATTCGGTAACTTTTGCCTTTGGAACCCACTTTACTTTCAGACATTTCCCTGAATGCAAGCCTAAGTGTGATGTTTTGCCATTAGATTTAACAAGTTTAGCATACGACTGCTTAAGCGCTTTTTGCACTTTCTGGTCGATGTCTTGCTGGGAGATGGGATTATGAGGCATTACTATCTTTTCCTGAGATTTAGATAATTTCTCTGATTCGCCGGCGATTTTTCCCAGCGGCAAAGAAGATTGCGCAGGATTGGGACTGCTTGCCTGAAGCAAGCTTCCCTTAATGTAATCAAAGGCGCTGCTGTCAATACTTTTTAATCTTGTAGTATCAAGTTCTACAGTAAATTTTTCGAGGTTATTTGCCTTTAATTCGATACTTTCATCGGGAAGGTCTTCAACCACATTGAAGTTAAGGCCGTCATAATATGCCCACCAGCCCTCTAAGACCGCAATATAATTAAGCATTTGATATGGAGTATCTCCATAAGCAAGCAAGCCCGGATGAGTTGTACCGCCGGAAGCAGTAACATTGGAGTTGGGCAGATTTTCATCGGCAACAAGGCTATTAATAATATCGCCTGATGATAAATCCAGCCAGGTTCGATACATTTTATTGATATCCATCATTATAGTCGGGCTGTAGCCTTTAATAATAATATTACCAAGGCTATCCACGCTGCTTGAGAAATTAACGGCAGAAATAATTCCGATAAATCTAACTTCATCGGCATCATCATCAGACTTATCCGCGGCAGTAAATTTAATGCTTATAGTTTTGGAAAGCCAAGCGCTGGCATTTTCCTCTAATGAGCTTCCGTAAATTTGTTCGAGTTCATGCCGGCGTCGAAGCTCAAGTGTAAATTCATGATGATTACCGAGCACCTGATGCAGATCAATAGATTCGACAACGGGGCTCGGTACATCTTTATTATCGATTTTTAATTCAACTTTAACCGATTTCATCAGCTAATCCCATACAAATAAAAATCGGGCGGAAATTATAACCGCCCGATTCGGTTTTCACCTACATGATGTCTTCCCAATTGCCGTCGAGCATGCCATCTCCAACTTCAACTTTCTGAGCGGAGATTTCAAATTCCTCAAAAATCTGGTTCGATTTACTCTGATCGAAATCAGGGTAGATTTCCTTATAGCTTGTTAGGAAACCATCGGTCCAGATTAATCTTTTCATTTCCTGACCATCTTGAGGGTTTTTGAAAACAATTTCACCGCCTTTGAAATTATCGGTGGTTGATTTGCATGCCCAGCGGAAAAGGGTGTTGGTGCCATCAGCTTCTCTGACAACTTTTATTTTTGCCAGCCTGGCTTGATCTGAGGGTTTACCCCTTACATCTTTGGATGTATAAACTTCGTAGGTAACTGCTTTGACTTTCGGGATTCTTTCGCCCTCGATAAACAAATCGGGTGCATGAGCCATAATAGACCTCCTTAAATATGGTTTAACTCATTTCTGTTTCTGTGAAATCGCCATCTTCCGACTGCTTGGCAGTAAGATAAACATCGAACTGCCTGACAGAAGTAAATGGGGTAATATTCAGCTTAACATCGATAATATGTTTAGCTCTTTGCTCGGGCGTTGATGTTACCGCGAGTTTGAAATCGCTGATTAATTTCCCTTTGCCAGAATTGGCGCGCACAAAGTTGAAAATATCGGTTTTTACTCTATCCAAAAGAGAATTATCTATCAGTTTAAATGTTTGCTTGTTCAGATAATGGCAGACATTTTTGGATATATAATCGGCAGTTCGTTTGGTAGCATAAACATCATACGATTCGCCTTTAAATAATGAGCAATCGCCTAAGAATCTGACTTTGGCATCCCATAGCACAGATGGAATAACGCCTTTGTTTAAAAATTCTTTGGCGCCAACCGCTCGGTCAACTTCAAACCGCGATGCTTTCACAGAATCAGCGGAACCGTACTGGTAGCCGGCGCTGGGCTGCTGCATGCCAACCCTTTCATCCTGAGCATAAACCAAACCGGCAAGAACGGATGACGGCGGCAGCCATAGGTCTTCCTCCTCATAGCGGTTTTTAGGTCTGCCCAGCACCCAGTTGGCAACAACCGACATATGAGCTTTTTCGGGAGTAGAGCCAGCCAAACCCTCAAGACCCGGACCGTTCATTTCATCCTGAGCTTCCTCAAAGGTTTCGTAATTTGGCAAATCCGTGAACACATGAACCTTGTTTTCCTCGCCGAGTTTGGCAAGCTTATCCATGTTTGGTATATCCTCAAGGAAACCGGGGACAACCATAATCGAATAGCAATCTGTAAGACTGAAAGCTCTGAACGGTTTTTGAACAAAGCTGGCAAGTTCGTTGAATGAATCGGAGTCGGGGTCGGTTAAATCCTCTTTGGAAACATTGGAGAAGAATACATTAACAGGGTCGCCGGATGGTGAACTGCAGGAGTAAAATTGCTGAATTCCTCTGTATGTAGTTTCAAGCTGATTGATTTCTTCATAGATAGTTGTCATATTGCTAATAATATTTTCTTCAAGATTCTGAGCCTCTAATATTGCCGTATTGCGAAGGTCTCCGACATCTTCCGAATTCGACAGCATTTTATGCCACATTTTGAGACGGCGAGTCATAATTTTTCTTGATGATTCAAATTGAGGTCGGGTTAAAAATTTATGCCGCTGGTCTTTCTTTTTGGGATTTAGCATAGCCAAACCAACCATCGCTTCGCCGGAAGAGGTTTTTACCTGCGGGAACAGTCCTTCTACCTTTTTTAGCGGCAATTTTACTTTTTCAAATTCGGAAACCAATTCAGTAATCCGAGCCGCGGGATCGCCAGCTGCCCCTGCCGCTTGTTGAGTTTCAGCCGCTTTATTTGATTCTTCGGCAGGCTGCATTTTTTCTTCTTCAGCCATTAAATTTCCTCCACAATATATTTAATATAAATTTCCAGTTTATGATTCAATTGAACCGCCAAGAAGTTCAAGGTTTTTTTCAATTAACTCTAAAAACAGTTTCTTTTTATTGGGATCGGCAAGCAGTTTTTTTA
The DNA here is from genome assembly GCA_021159005.1 of Candidatus Zixiibacteriota bacterium. NCBI lineage: Bacteria > Pseudomonadati > Candidatus Zixiibacteriota > Candidatus Zixiibacteriota bacterium. The sequence goes on from JAGGSN010000118.1 coordinate 23,722, forward strand.
GCGCCATATTTTTATTTAGCTGTTTGGCGAAGTCGTCAAGAATATCCTTATCCATATTAGCCTCAGTGAGCGTTTCGGATTGAGCCATGATACTCTTAGGACTAAAATCATCCATTTTCGTAAACTTCAGATTAATAGTTTCCTCGCTGCCGTCTCTTGTGTTGATACTAACTTCCTGTTCCGGCTTGAAAGTTTCAAAGACATTTTTAAGAGTTTTGCATTTTTTCGGTTCAATTTCGCTGTCTTCGTTGTTTAATTTGCCAACATACAAAGTTTTGTTGGTTGGCAATCCATCCATAGCTATGGCACCGGAATCCTGTTTGATTTCCTCTGCGCCAACATGCGGTTTATTTTGCGCCATGTTTCCTCCAATATTTATATTATGCTAGCCGGTGGATTAAATTAATCCTAAAGGGGCATAACATCAATTGAAAATTTATTATCCTTTACTCCGATTTCGAAGCAATCGCCCGATTTCACATCGCCTGTAATCATCTTTACTGATAACTTTGAAAGAATTTCCCTTTCTATTAATCTTTGAAGCGGTCTGGCCCCCATCTCAAAATCATAGCCCTCCTCGATAAGCTTATCTTTAGCTTCATCGGTAAGCTTCATTTCGATTTTTTTATCAGACAACAGCTTTTTAATCTCTTTTAATTGTATATCGACAATATAGGCTAATGTTTCTTTGCTTAGGGTATGAAATACTATAATTTCCTGAATTCTATTAATGAGTTCGGGTTTAAACTTTTTAAGCATCATCTCCCGGAGTTCTTCGGTTGTAAATGTTTCGCCTTTTCGGTCTTTTTCGACAATCAGAGGTCCGCCATAGTTTGAGGTCATAATTACAATAGTATTGGAAAAATCGACCGTTCTGTTTTTGCCGTCAGTAAGCCTGCCATCATCGAGAAGCTGAAGCAGGATGTTGAAAATATCGAGATGCGCCTTTTCGATTTCATCGAATAATACTACGGAGTACGGCTGACGCATAACCGATTCGGTCAATATGCCGCCCTCCTCATAGCCGACATAACCGGGCGAGGCGCCGATGAGTTTCGAGACATTTATTTTTTCCATATACTCCGACATATCCATCCGGACGATGTTTTTCTCATCATCGAAGAGGAATTCGGCAATCGCTTTTGCCAACTCTGTTTTACCGGTTCCCGTAGGTCCCAAAAATATAAAAGCGCCAATTGGTCGGTTGGGTTTTTTGAGACCGGCGCGCGCCTTGCGAACCGCATCCGATACCGCCTTGATAGCATCCATCTGCCCTACTACTCTTTCGGACAGATGTTTTTCCATCTGGAGCACTTTTTGGGCTTCATCCTCGCGCATCTTGGCTAAGGGTATACCGGTCCAGCGGGATATAGTATGGGAGACTTCATCGGAACCAACTTCTTTTTTTACAGTTGAAAGCAGCTGCAATAGCTTTTTCGATGGTTCGATTAAGTCAACATTCGCTTTCGGGTTTTCGGGCAAGGGTGTAATTTGCGAAGCTATTTCGGATTTATATTTGCAGTTTTCAAAGATTGAACTCAGGTCGTCATAATATTTTTTGAAGCCATCGCTGGCAACATCCTCAAGTCCCTTGATAATTTTTTCAAGACGCGACTGCATATCATCCGCGAGAAGACGAAACTGCGAAGCGGCTTCATCAAGCACATCGATTGCCACCTGCGGAAGCGTTTGACCGCCGAGATACCGCTTTGACATCCGGACAGATTCGATAATGGCAGTATCAGAAATCGTTAATTTGTGGTGGTCCTCATAAAGGTTTTTTATGCCATTGATGATTTTATTAGTTTCCTCAACATTTGGAGGCTCGAGGCTGACTTTTTGGAATAGCGATGATAAGCCTTTATCTAATGAAAAATGCTTGGTGAAATCTTCCTCATTGGTGGCGGCAATAACTGCTACCTCACCCCGGCTAAGATAAGCTTTCAGCGGTCCGACCATTTCGGATGGTCCGCCAGTGGATGATGGCTTTAGAATTTCATGGACATCATCTATTATCAAGATAGTATTTTTTGATGTATTTTTGATGCCGCTTAATACTGTTCTGAATCTTTCTTCGAGTTCGCCTTTATATTTAATGCTGGCAGTAATTTCATCGATATCGAGTTGGATGACTTTTTTATCAGCCATCGCCGGAATAACGGTGCCATCGGAAATACGCTGAACCAAACCGCGCAATAGCGCTGATTTTCCGGTGCCATCAGGACCAACAAGTATTGGGTTTGAACGATGCTTTCGGATGAGAATCTGCATTAATTCAATAATTTTATCATCGCCCCCAATTGTGGCATCAAGCCTACCGCCATTAGCCAGCGCTGTTAAGTCGCGGCAATAGCTGTGTGTTGCAGCAACAGAGACTATATCCCCGCCGCCAACAGCAGTAGATTCGGTAACATCCGATATTTCACCCAGTGCCCGATATAGTTCGCCCTTACTTATATCCATTCTTTCGATTAATTCAGAGGAAATGCTTGAACTCGAATCGACCAACGATAGAAGAAGATGTTCACAGCCGATTTTTGGCGCTTTAAAATTATCTCTTTCGAGGTCGGCGTTGGCTACGATATCCTCAATGAGCGGTGAAAGCGGCAGTTTCAATCGGGCTGTTTCCGATTTTGGAAACCCTTCCATATCCATCTCAACAATGGATTGGAGCAAAACGCTGTTTTTATCGAGATATGATAATAGCGATTCGACTACGCCTGATTTTTTCCTGAGAACAGCTAACAGGAAATGTTCCGGCATAACTTCAGTATGTCGTTTGGAAAGCGCAATATCCTGAGCCGTAATCAATGCTTCTTTGGCATCTCTGCTGAGTTCTGAAATATTCATAATAGTTCCATAAGTCCGTAAGTGTTAATCAACATAGCATTTTGACAATATCATATAATCAATATTGCTATTTCCCAATTGCGCTAAAACAATTTTTATATATTTATTAAGTTTACTATTTTCAGCTCTCAATGTCAATTATTTTTTTACTTTTTATATATCAAACAGTTATCGCCAATCGGGATTGAATATATTTGCTTTACTATAATGAGGGCGTATCATCGTCTGAAAATCCGCCAAGAGCGCAAGTCCGCCTCAGGCGGATTGACCTGCTTGGCAGACAAAGGGCGTATGCAATACGCCCCTACGCGCGGCGATTTTACAAAATTCAATATCAAAATGTGTCAGTTCATCCGCCTTAGGCAGACTACGAACGGACACAATATAAAGTCCGGGTTTATCAACAATCCATCGTAGTCAGAATGCCCGCGTTGTGTTAAAAAAAACCGGGTCATCAATGTTATTAACGACCCGGGATATTTCTAACTTCTAAACTATGTCGAAACAAAAGATATTATTTTAATAACAACATCCGTTTCGTTTCCGATTTGTCGTCCGTTTTGAGCTGATAGAAATAGACGCCGGAAGATTTTTCGGAAGCATTCCAGACAATCTGTTTTATACCAGCCGGCTGATACTCATCAATTAAAGTGGCTACTTTGCGTCCGAGAATATCGAAGACGTCGATTTTAATATTAGTTGGTTCTGTCAGGCTATACTTGATAATCGTAGAGGCGTTAAACGGATTCGGATAATTCTGCATCAAGGTAAATGCATCAGGCAAGTTATTGGTTTTATCATCAACCCAAAGCGGCGGCCCGGGAATTGTGTCATAATCGAAATAAGCTGTTCTTACATCAGATGTACCGCTATCCATTATATAAACTACGCCGAATACTCTGCCGCCAAGATCCTCATAGTTGCCGAGATATTCAAAAGCCGGCTTATAGTAATGAGAATGTGTAGTATATGTTTCCGACGAACTCCAGGGGTTGCTATCATTCCGCCAGGTATAACGGCCGTTTAACGTATCATCGACAGTATAATTATAGGCGGCGCCAAATCCTACGCCTGAATAACCAACAATATCGGCACTTCGGGAAACATCAGTATTGCCATCAAGGTCGCCATTGGTCCAGCTTGAACCACCATCGAAACTGGCTTGATACTGAACATGATTTACTGTGCCGGTGGAGTCATCATAGACACAGGTTATGGTATCGCCATAAGCGGCAATCGATGTATATAACGCTGAACTGACGGCGGCATCATTTTGCGAGTTGGCCCAAACACCGTCATAGTTGTCAATTTGAAGCAAGTTACCGGTATCGATATAAGATGCCCACAGGTCGCCGGAACCGCCATCATAAGCAACGTCGAGCGCTCTATCTGCGTTGGTTACACCGGTTGCAATCTCAGTCCAGCTTGCGCAGGAGGTATCGCTGGTATAGCACAGCAGATTGCCCGAGGTAGTGATTGCCGTATAATAAATTGCGTTATCGCCATAGTTGTGGTCTGTGGCTAAGGCTATTTCTTTGATAGAATCAGGCGAATCTACGTTGCATACCTGGATAAATGATGAGCTGTCCGGAAATTTGACAGACCCGCCGGCTTCAATGCCAAAGCGGCGAATATTTGCCACGCTTTGATCGGTTCCCCGACTGTAGCCAACATACAAAAATTCATCTAAAAGTGCGGCTCCGACAGCATTGAAAGGATAACCGGCAACCCAATTATACACCTCAGTACTGATTATATCATCGAAAAAGTCGACTGATTCTGTTGCAGTCGAATCATACACATAATTGCCTGAAAAAAAGGAGTCTATGACAGAAGATTTGGTATTCGTTTCCTTATAAATAGCCCAGCGGTTAACTATTCCATCGCCCTCAATGAAAAACACCGAGAAATAGTTAACCAAGACAGTCATATCTCTATGAATAGTAATTAAGGTGTCTACCGTTTCGCTTGAATCGGTTACGGTTGTATCAATCGCAATAGTAGTATCGGTTACATCAGTGGAATCATAGTAATCTGATTTGAACAGTGAGACCATTGCAATAGAATCGCGAACGCCGACCTGCCAATCATCGGTTTCCCATCGGTATTGAGGGTTAACAACAGGCGTACGCCAGGCATACCCGATAGCGATTTCTCTGGCATCAGTTAAACCCTCCAGCTGTGGAAACAAAGACAGAGCCTCATCGATATTGCCATTGTTCCATAGCTCGCTTATATCATGAGCCATCTGTAAAGCATAAGTATTAGCGTCTTTTTCGAGGGAAATTTCTATCAAGGCGTTGGCTCTTTCGGAAGGCGTCATTTGTTCGAGTATGTTCCAAACAGGCTGCGCCATAGCTAAAGAAACTATGCTTAAAACCATGGCAATAGTTATTACAAAATTTTTCATTTCTCCTCCATTTTTATTTTCCGACCAATTTCTTACCAGCTATCGGGTTAAATTATTAACCCCGGAACATTTTACTTGCTTTAGTAAAATTCCCGCTCAATTTAATTAATCTACGTTATCTATGCAAGAACTTTTAATAGAATTTATTATCCTTTTAGTTCTTTTACTTTTTTTCAAACAACCTCTGCCAATATCGTCAGGAAATCCGCCGCGGCGGACTGACGACGCATAAATGGTAAACTTTAAGTTGGCGCACAAGAACATATGCCAACCACTGCAACCTTATAATATCAATACAATCAGAATGATTATTTATTCCCTGAAATATTAGGAATCAAAGTTGGCGCACGAGGACGTACGCCAACCACCTGGACCGATGTTGCCAGGAAAAGCTTCCTGATGGTACATGAAACATTAATTAAACGACATATTGTCATTGCTATGTCAACAATATATTAGCAATATGTTTTTCTGAAAAAAGTAAAATTTTGTAAAAAAGTTCTTGACAGTCTGAAATAATTGAGTATAATTTACACGCAGGGTGAAACATCCTCGCTAAGGTAGTTCCAGCCCCCCTCTACCTTAGCATAGTTTCACCCTCTTTTTTTATGCCTGTTTTTGCATCAGCCTGACATGATTGGTAAATATCCACCCCTTTTTGTTGATATAAGCCTCTAACCTGTATAAACCCGGTTCTAATGTTCTGATAGAAAAATCTTTCCCTTTATCGGAAAAAACAATTTGGCCATTGCAAATTAGTCTAATATCAGCTCTTTGCGGCAGATACGCTTTTATTATTGTATTCTTATCCCAGTTTAATTCATCCCCGCAAATGGCTTTACCGGATGAATTCTCAGCGATAAATTTAAAGCTCTGAGCATCACCCCATCGGTAATTCGAAATAAATGCCCGGCAATTTCTAAGCGCGTTATAGATTTCCAGCTTATATGCTTTGAAATCGCTTGATACAGATTTAGGCAGCAAAATATGAGTTCGGATTGCTTTAAACTGCACCTTGTATGGAAACACCGTAATCCTCAATGGTCCAAGGCGGTAAGGGTAAGCGTGAACATCAATAGAACCGACACCGAGTACTTTTCTTTTAAGGTTAACCTCATCCCAGATTTTCAGTATCATATCAGTTGGAGCCTTTAAAGCCCGTCTGGGCATAAATGCCTGCTTTATCATATTCCAGCGGTTTAATAGCTCCATCCACTGTGACATATGGTTCCATATTTCAATGCCGTCATAACCATCAACTTGCCATTTAGTCCAGGGATAGCCGGGATATTTCGACAACTCGGTGCGCACTTCATCCGGATGAGCTATAATCCCAAGGCCGCCATTTTGTTTTACGAGGGGAACATACTGTTCAGCCTGCAAATTCGATGGCAGAACCTCGTTAAGTCCAAATGCCAGATAATGATTTTTATCATCTGGATCATTAATCTCATAGCCGATTATTACAGCGGTATTGCCATAAAAACCCTCAATTCCCTGATGATAAGGCTCTAAGGTCATGTGGTCTGAAACCATGATAAAATCAAGATTTACCTCATTGGCTATAGAGGCAATATCCTGAATGGATTTAGTGCCATCGGAAAATTTTGAATGTATATGTATTGCGCCTACAATTTCTTTATAATTATCTGGCATCAGGAACCTTTCTCAAAATAATCAAGCCAACAACCATCAACAGGAAAAGCGCCTCAATGGCGAATTTATATTTTATTACGCCAAACGGCTCGGCAAAATAAATAATCAACCCCCAGATTACAGGACCGATAACCGCCGCCAGCCTGCCGGATAAGGCATATAACCCGAAGAACTCGCCGAATCTCTCTGATTTGCCGAGCAGGTTTATCATAAGCGGCCGGTCGGATGTCCATACTCCGCCAAGACCGGTTCCGGCTATGCTTCCCCAGAAATATAATAATAGTTTATTTGCAAAAAACACAATCCCGGTTAGGGCAACAAGCCAGAGAATCACAGCCAAAATCAGCATGATTTTGGGGCCGAAACGCTGGGTTAGCAATCCCCAGACATAAGAGCCGATAATTGTGAAAAAGGTAACTACTATCAGAAAGAATGTTACCTCATCAAGACCGAAACCAGCGGCGGTGTTGTCATCAAACCCAACTGCCCGCACAAGATATACAGCCATAAACAGGATAACGGTTTCCATCGCCTCGACGATGAAGAATCTGCCTACGAAAAATCGTAAAAGACCGGGTATTTTTGACGCTCTTTTTAATGAAATGATTAAGCCTTTGCGGTATGATTTTTCATCGGGTTTTATGGCCGTTGTTTTTTTATCCTTTACCCATATAAATATTGGCAATGAAAAAATGAAAAACAGGATGGCAGTCCAGATATACGGCGACAGCATTTTTGATGATAATATAGCTACAATAAATAAGCCGGCAACACTGCCCAGATACCCCAGCGAAACGCCTAACCCGGAGACATAGCCGGTCTTGCCGGGCGGTGCGACAGCCGGCAAAAGAGCGTTGTAAAATGTTAGCGCCGATTGATAGCAATATACCGCCAAGCCAAAAAGAATCAGCTCTATCAGGAGTATGTTTATTTGATTCAAGCAAGCGGTAATCAAGCAGCAAGCTATGGTAAATATAATCAAGGGGATCTTTTTATTGTTGCGCTGGTCGGCAATGACTCCCAAAACAGGCATGGTTAGCGCAACTAATATCATCGCCGCCGAGCGCGATATGCCTATTTGCAGGTCGGTCCCCCCTAATGAGACAATCACCAAAACCGGAAAATAGCGGGATACAATGTTCATTGAAAATATTGTATTGGCGAAATCGTAGCTTGCCCAGCTTATTACTTTGGAATTCATTTTATTACAGCCGTTAAAAGGGCGGCTCCGATTATCGACCCAAGAAAATCTACCGCTAAGTCTTTAAGCGATGAATGCTCAGCCGGTTTTGTGCTGTCGATTATCTCTTTGATGCCGCCAAGACTGAAACTTGCCGTAAAGCCAATGATTATTGCTTCGTTTTTATCTGTATCAAAATGGTTATGCATGACAAACCCGGTTCCTGCCGCAGCTGCAATAGATAAGCTAAAATGCTGGAGTTTATCCATTGCGAAAAAACTGTCGCTGTTATTTTCACCGGCAAAAGAATTTGAGCAGGCGATGATTAGTATGAGAGCGGTGAGAATTTTAGCCGTAGGGAAGTATTGCATCAGCCTAAGGCGGACGCCCCTACGCGCAATAGGACTAACTGCTTTTTTCAATAAGTACCTCCATTTGTTATTATACTATATATTTAAGGAAATATCAAAACCGGAATTAATAAAATGAAGCCGTTATTTTTGTAAAAGTTAGCGCACACGAATGTACGACTATCACTTGGATTTTATAGAATCGTGTCGATATAATATATGATAGTTGGCGCACGGGGACGTACACCGACCACTTGAAATACGCTCTCTTGTTGCCAAGCGGAGCTTGGCAACAAGAGTGAAATCGATAAGAATTATCTGAGCGGCCATCAGCATAAGGATATAGTGAAGAACGAAATGACATCTAAGAAAAAGCTGATTATTAAGAATAAAAACAAACAGGCTATTATATATGCCGTTAAAGCCGGAGATGAGACTATCTGGGAGGGGCCGGATATTCACAAGAAATTCAAGGAACTTCAAAATGCGCATAACAACGAGGAGTTGTCCATAAGCTGGAAAACATTTAAGGAGTATCTGAGTGTCTAAGAAAATAATAGTGCCTTATGTTAATGAGGAATCCAATGTTTTCCGGATGATCAAAAGACCTAAATTGTCGATGTCAATATATTCCAAGCAATTTGAACAATGGATTTATGTTGAGGATGTTTTGGCAGACACCGGCGCCGATATATCAGTCCTTCCCGAAAGCATGGGGATATTGATGGTTGGCGATTACAGAAAAGGGGAAAGATTTAAAATCACAGGCCTTTTACCTCAAAATATCGCTAATATGTATATCCATAAGCTTAGTATTCGTATCGGCAGCAAGGTTTTTCGCACCCGTTTTGCCATATCTAATTCAAACGATATCCCGCCCACATTAGGTCGGGTTGGAGGATTGGATAAATTTGATATTCAATACAAACGGGGCAAAACGATGGTAATTCGGTTTTGATTAATCTAACGACTGTCAAAAGTAACTTTTTATGCGTCAGGATGGATAACTAAATTCAGTTTTTATTGTATGCCGGTTCAACCAAACGCATCTTTAGGTCGGGGATATGCTGGTGCAGCAGGACGTTCACCAGCCACTAAAACTTTCGACAGCACAAAAAAGGCGTATGCAATACGCCCCTACGCGCAACGGTAAATATCACCC
>JAGGSN010000119.1 GCA_021159005.1 Candidatus Zixiibacteriota bacterium
CCGTTATAGAAATTTGAATTCTCGTTATACGCCGGGAAAATAATACGAAATGAAGCACCTCCTCTATCAGACATATCAATTTCGATAGTGCCGAGGTGACGTTCGATTATACCCCAGCTTACTGCCAGTCCTAACCCGCTGGTTCCTTTAGTTGAGAAAAATGGTTCGAATATTTTATTTTTTAAATTTTCAGGTATTCCCGGCCCGTTATCCTCAACTTTAATAATGCATTTGTCTTGCCGTTCGTCATACTCTGTAATCAATTTGATTTCGCCTTTTTCTTTCATTGCCTCGGCAGCGTTTAACATAAAATTTAGTATTACTTGCTGAATTTGATGAGGGTCTCCCTGTATGCTCGGCATATTTTTTGAAGGTCGTTTTATTATTTCGATATTCCTGAACTGGGGCAATTTTTCTACAAGAGAAAGGGTGTGATTTACAATTTTATTTGGGTTAAGCTTTTCAAATTTCGGGTTTTCCTGACGGGAGAAGTCGAGCAGATTTCTAACTATATCACGGCAGCGCAGTGTTTCCCTTACAATAACTTTAAGATCATCCTGATGCGGGTCATCTGCCGGAATATCATCGACTAAGTCTTCGGCATAAGCCAAAACGCCGGTTAAGGGGTTATTTATCTCATGCGCAACCCCAGCGGCAAGTTTGCCAATCGCCGCCAGCTTGCCGGCTTGCTCAAGCTGCTTTCTAAGCGTCATTTCTGATGTAACATTCCGCATAATAGTACATACGCCTATAGCGCTTCCCTTGTAATCTTTTAGAGGAAAACGGATAGTTTGAAAATGCTGGTTCCGTCCATCTATTGGAATAATCTCATTGTATGAATGATAGCAGTCATCCTTAATAACCTGCGCATCATGTTCGGTTATCATTTCAGCCAGGTCAGCGGGAATAATTTCTTCCGGTTTCTTCCCGACAAAATCATCGGGTTCCAGATGTAATGATTGGGCAGTAATTTTGTTGACTATCAAGTATCTGCCATCGAGGTCTTTGACTGATATCCAATCGCTCGCCGAATCGATAAAGCTTTTAAACCGCAATTCGGCGCTTTCTATCTTGCGTTGAAGCATTACCTGCTCTGTTATACGATGCCAGGCGCTGAGTATCTCCTCGGTATTTCCATCTTTATCAAGAATTGGAGTATGAGTTACCTCCCAAAATGCTTCATTAGGCGGCGGCGACTGCCAGATTAGAGTTCTCATCTGGTTGGATTTCAAAACATCATCAAGCAAATTGACAGTTTGTTGACAATTAGCATTAAGCTCGGTGTTAGAAAATAGCTCGATACAGCTTTTACCAATTGCCTCCTCGGGGGAATAACCGGTGAATATACTAAAACTGGTGTTTATTTTAATTATCTTCTTATTCTTATCAAAAACCACTACCAATTCCGGGATTTTATCAAACAGGCTTTGAAGGAAGTGTCGTTCTTTCTCAATTTTCTGCTCAAGTTCAGTTATCTCCTTAAGCTGGCGAGTCTGGTCTTTTTGGGCATTGGCAAGGTCAACGAATATTTTAGCGAATGTATGATCAAACACTTTGATGCCTCGCGGAATTAATTTGTAGATATCTTCAAGGACTTCATCTTTTCCTGTCAACTCGATGACCAGATTTATATTCGGCAGCGATAACGCCTCTTTCATATCGGAAGTTGTCTTTATACCATGCTGGCGGGCAAAAACCATTCCCGGCGCATTTGTGTCGGGGTCGGCTATATATACAATATCAAGAGTCAGTTCTTTGAGAAAAGAACCGAGAGCAAGTTTTGTGATAGCTCTGCATCCTTTACCGCCGCCTATTATAACCGCTCTCATATTATTTCTTTCCCTTTAATTATTAAATAGCCTTCTTTATAACAAATATCATACGTAATTTTACCTTAAATGAAAATCTTTTTCCAACATTTTATGATAATCTCTAACTAACTGGGTCATATTGGAATAATACACTTTGGGTTTGATAGTAAAATGCAATAAAATATCATTTAATCTATCGGGGATATATGGATAAAGCTTCTTAAGATTCATTATCCTGTATTCATAAAACGCAGAGGCATCATCGGGAGTCAGGCTTCGTTTAATTTTATCTGAAAACTCTTCACTTTTTAGAACACGGCTAAAAGAGTTGATGCCTTTGCCAACTATATAATTTATAATATTGCCCATGCTCCATGTATCAAAATCGGATACATGCTGATTAAGATCATAATCTATCCATCTATATTGACCCGTGCCCGATTCAATTATTATATGATCGTTGCGAATGTCGCCATGACAGGTATGATTGCTGTGAAGAAGATGTATTGCCTGAATACAATCTGTTAATTTCAGAAGGATATCGGGCAAATCTTCATGGAAAAAATGCTCGTGGCTTTTGGGTTCTTCATGTATACGCTGAAGCATTGTTTCGCCTTTAATAAAATCAATTATCCTGACCTGATTGCCTTTTTCGTCTTTCACTGTATAACCCTGCATAAAGCGTCTGTCGCCTAAAATCATATCGAGAACCCGCGCCTCTTTTTCAGGGCTTCGATAGCAATTGATTTTAAATACGCCGATACGCACATTAAAATCCTCATGGAAAACCATTTTGATAATTTTTTCATCTCCGGTTTCCAAATCCAAAGCGCCTAAAACCCAGTATTTGGGCTGTTCGCCGATACCGAAGCGGGTTTCGTATTTATTGCCCTTGACCACAAAATACTTATTACCCAAAGATAAAACATCACCGCGGATTATCCGCATCCAGTCGGAGGTATCGGTAATTATTTGAAAACGTCTGGTGCTTGTCCAGCCGGTTAATTCCTGAATTCGGTCAGCTATTTCTTCTCTATTCATACATTAATATATTCTAAGTTTTTATAGTTTCATTATAAATACAGCCGCTGTCTATCGGGATAAAATCGGCTGTTTGCAGCTAACTATCTTTATTTTTAATCCCATAAGGCCATTATAAACCGGGCCTATCTGGTCAATCAATCCGCCTTTTGCCAGCATAATATGAGTGGCATCGGCAAATGTTTCCCCCCAGGTAGGGTCCATCTGTATCCATTCGCCAACATAAACCTCTATCCAGGCATGAAAAGCAAAGCCTTTACCGCCAGGCCAGTAGGCAACACCGGCAATTATTCGCGAGGGTATTCCCAAAGCGCGGTTTAACGCTGTTGCCAATGCCGAATGTTCGCCGCAATCGCCCCTGCCTGCTTTAAGTGTTTGAAGAGCGTTCGATATATCAGGGGAGAATTCCTTCCTGATATTCTCATGCACCCAATTGTTGATAAGCTTCGCCGCCTCAAAGGCATTTGTTTCATCGCCGACAATCGCTTTAGCAAGCTTGATTATCTCCGGGTTATCGGATTGAATTAGCTGTTCTGCCTGAAGATAACTGTTTAAGCTGTCATTATCGATAGGTATATCAAGCTCGAATTGATGGGACACTTTTCGATTTACTGTTATCTGAGCGCTGTCGATTGAAAACGCATCTATTATCAGCCGGTCGGATGCCGGCAATTGAGCAATATCATAACCGCTGATAATATAAACGGCGCTGTAAATTTCGGCTGGATTTTCCGGACCGTTTTCAGTTTTTATAATATTATTAGTTAGAAGATCATAATCGCAATCAAGCTGTCTGGCTAATTCCTCCGGCTCGGACTTCATAACCATCCCCAAGGGAGCAAACCCCTGTTTGAGAATATTGCCATTGTAATCAACATAAAGCTGAGCGGTTACGCCGATAGCAGGCAAACTATCGCGAACTACAAAAATATCAGTAGCAACACCGCCAAATATAAGCTCCTGTCTGTTTTCAATATTTGTTAGATGGTTCGTTATGCCGGTCATCGGCGGTTCAGATTCAAAAGTTTTGATAGCAAATCTATCGCCAACATGCAGTTTCCCCTCGACAGCAAGCATCTCAATCTTTAAGACATCGGCTAATGTTTCAACCGGGCAGTCAAAGTTCGTTACTGTTTTTTGACCGGCAATATCAATAACAACATTATAATTATCACCTTCCTTTTTTCCCTCAACCGTAATGCTTCCGGCGTCGCTAATATTAACGAACTTGCTATATGCCAGCTCCGCATTCCTGCCCTGATATATTCTTGTCTCCGATGATGACATCTCCGCCTTAGTTTGATTCATCATGAATGTCATATTCATTTCCATTTTGGCAATCCAGCGGTCTTTTGTCTTTTTGCTCAGCTCCATGGAATAGCAGCCGATTTTATTATCCTGCATATATATGCCATACCAGTCCTTGCCTAAATATTCATCAAACTGATTGGCTGACTGTCCGAATAAAACCGAGTTTGCTATTATTATGATTGCTGTTATGTATTTCATGGTTTTCATGCTAACCCTGCCTGTTAAAACTTCAATGATTTTCTATACTGCATGCAGCCATCGGCTATAACAACCCGACAGCACGATTAATCTGTAGGGGTGTCCGCCTAAGGCGGATGCTCTTTGACCACCCAACATGCTTAACAAACTATGTAATAAGTAAACAGGGTCATCTGCATTAAATATATCTTTTCAGATGACCCATTATTTCAAATAATTTTAAACTTATTTCATCGATTTGATTTTTTCCGTAAGAGCCGGCACGAACTCAAACAGATCGCCAACTATGCCATAAGTGGCAACTTTAAATATCGGCGCTTCCTCATCGCGGTTTATAGCAACTATAACTTTGGATGTCTGCATGCCTACCAGATGCTGAATAGCGCCGGATATCCCGCAGGCGATGTAAAGCTTGGGGTTGACAGTCTTACCGGTTTGTCCCACCTGATGCGAATAGACAATCCAGTCGGCATCAACGGTAGCGCGCGAGGCGCCAACCGCGGCGCCTAAAGACTCTGCCAGTTCATTGATAAGTTTGAAGTTGTCGCCATCCCGAAGGCCTCTGCCGCCGGATACTATAACATCCGCATCGGTAAGACTTACGGTTTGACCGCCCTCAACAACTTTTTCCAAGACTTTCGACCGGCTGCCGTGTTTGACGGCATCATAAGCAAACTGCTCGCTATTGCCCGAACGATTGTCATCCGTTAGGGCATCCGCAAATGCTTTTGGTCTAAGGGTGGCTATTTGAGGACCGGGACCGACAGGAGAGACTTTCAAAATCGCCTTGCCGCCGTAAGTCGGGCGAGCGGCTAAAATGTTGTCGCCATCCCATTCTAGTCCGGTTATATCAGGCGCCATGCCTGAATTTAAAAGCGCCGCTAAGCGGGGGAATAGCTCCTTGCCGAAAAAACTTGCCCCGCCGAGAATAACTTTCGGGGATTCTTTAGCCGCAATTTCTGCTAAAATTTTAGCATAGCTTTCATCAACAAAGTTCTCCACCTCCGGGGAATCACATACATAAACTACATCCCCGCCAAGTTTAATTAGAGTATCCGATAAATTTCCCACATTATTGCCGATAACCGCAACAGCTACGTTTAAGCCTTTTTCATCAGCCATTTTGCGAGCTGTGCCAATAACCTGTTTTGCAACCGGCGCAATTTTAGTTCCTTTTAGTTCAGCAATCGCCAGAATACCGCCTGCCATTAGGACTCCTTTCTAAGCTGACTTAGTATTTCAAAATACACATCATCAAAATTCATCATAGCCTGCCTGGCCGTTTTGGCCACAGACTCATATTCGGGGAAATATAATGCTTTACCTTCATAATTTGCAAGCTTTACCGATATTTCGCCATACTTTGTGCTTATAGTTTTTTTCTCGCGGGGAAGTTTCCATCTCTGAACTCGCTTGCGTCTTAACCCAAGAGTAGCCCCGGAGGAAAATATTATCCCGGCTAATTTTTTCTCATCCTCGATACAGCATAAAACCGAAAGCATCTGTCCGGGACGGTTTTTCTTCATCTGAATAGGCGTAATGAAAACATCCAGCGCCTTTGCGGCAAATAGATTATTCATTAAATAACCTATTTGCTCAGGCGGAGTCCGGTCGAGATTAGTCTCTATAAGGGCAATTTCGTCGCCTTCCAGCTCAGCCTGCGATTCACCTATGAATAATCTCAAGAAATTAGGCAGAGCTTTATGGTCTTTCGTGCCTGCGCCATATCCGATAGCTTGAGGCATAAATTGACCGGGCTTAGCAAACGTACACAGAGTGGTGAGCAAAACAGCTCCGGTCGGGGTTGTAATTTCACCCGAAATATCAACCTGAACAACCGGATAGCCGACTATCAATTCACTGACAGCGGGCGCCGGTACCGGCATTGTTCCGTGCTGAGTGTTTACGATGCCATGACCTACCGTTAAAGGCGAGCAATATGCTTTTTCTATGCCAAGCAAATCAAGCCCGATAACCGCGCCGCAGACATCGATGATAGCATCGACCATACCCACCTCATGAAAATGGACATTATCGACTGTTTCGCCATGCGCTTTCGCCTCTACCTTAGCCAGCTTGCGGAATATCTCAACAGCTTGCATTTTGATTTTTTCTTTTAAGCTGGAATCGTTAATAATATTTTCGATATCTTTCAAGCGGCGATGTGAATGAGTTTCCTCAATCTCGACAATGAACCGAGTTGCGGCTATATGATGTCTTGAGGTTGTTTCTTTTCGCAGATTATAACCATCAAGGGGAAGCTTGGCCAGTTCTAATTTCAACCGTTCGAAATCGAGGCCGCAGTTAAGCATCGAGGCGATAATCATATCGCCCGCCGCTCCGCATATTGTATCAAAGTAAGCTATTTTCATAAAATACCCTTTGTTTTATCCTGTATTGTCAGTTGTTTATATTATCCGTAGGGGTTTATTGAATAAGCTCTTCTGATTGTTGACAAAGCAACAAACCACTCTTATTACCAAGCGCTGTTTGGCAACAATAGGACGTATCCGCCTCAGGCAGACGCCCCTACGCGTTACGATTCTATAAAATTAAACAGTTTTAAAAATTGCCATTCTCATCCTTTTGTCAACAGCCTTATGGGTTTATTGCATAAGCCCTCAACTCAAATTCACTTCTTCTTTTTAATAATCAAATTAGCTGCGCACGCCGCGCCAAAGCCATTGTCGATATTTACCACAACTACGCCCGGTACGCATGAATTAAGCATTCCAAGCAATGCCGATATGCCGTTAAACGATGCCCCGTAACCAATCGATGTGGGCACAGCGATTACCGGCACATCAGTTAAACCGCCGACTACCGAGGCTAAAGCGCCCTCCATTCCGGCAACAACAATAATAACGCTTGCTTTTTCTAATGATGCCTTATGCGCAAGCAAACGGTGAATACCGGCGACTCCTACATCGAAAATCCTTGTTACTTTATTTCCCATTACTTCAGCGGTTATAGCCGCTTCCTCAGCCACCGGTATATCGGAAGTTCCGGCGGAGATTACAAGGATAATATCATCCGAAACAGTTTTTTTCTTTCGGGTTGGAATATGAATAATACGGGCATCGGGATTATATATTGCCGATTTATATTTATCTTTAACCATCTTATATATTTTTAGGTCGGTGCGCGTAATTAAAACATCAATGCCGGTTTTTTTCATGCCCTTAACAAGCTTGATAATCTGAACAGCAGTCTTCCCCGGTGCAAATATCACCTCCGGCATGCCGGTGCGCAGGGTGCGATGATGGTCTATATTGGCAAAACCGAGATTTTCAAACGGCAGGTATTTTAATTTTCCCAGAGCTTCATCTAAGGATATTTTGCCAGTTTTCACATCATGCAGAATCTGTTTTATAATCTGTGGGTTCATAATCCTTATCTTTTAAATAATTTTTATAGCTTTCCAACAGGTTTATAACATCTTTTTCGGATGGCAGCAAGACAAGTTTTGACCTTAACCTCGATGCCTGCGGAAGCCCTTTAATATACCAGCTTAGTTTGCTTCTCATGCGGATTAATCCATGCCATGTTCCATATTCCCGAACCGACAGACGCAGATGTTCAAGGGCGACGGCTATTCGAGTATCGACATCAGGTTCAGGAAGAAGCTCGCCGGTTTGAATATAATGTTTTGCTCTTTTAAATATCCAGGGATTGCCAAACGAAGCCCGGCAAATCATGACAGCATCACAGCCGGTCTGGTCGAGCATTAGCTTCGCCTTTTCGGGGCTGTCTATATCTCCGGAACCGATAACAGGTATAGCAACGGCTTCTTTCACCTGTTGGATATATGCCCAATTGGCTGTTCCCGCAAATCTCTGTTTTACAGTGCGCGGGTGAAGGCAGACTGCGGCTATGCCATTAGCCTCTGCTATTTTAGCAGTCTCAATTGCGGCTATATTTTTGTCATCCCAGCCCGAGCGGTATTTAATAGTTACCGGCAAATCGACAGCTGTTACAACACTTTTAATTATTTGCTCGAGTTTTGGTAAATTCATAAGCAAAGAAGCGCCGCCATTTTTTGACACAACTTTGCGAGCCGGACAGCCAAAATTCAGGTCGATGAAATCGGGGTTAAAATCAGCGGCAAGGCGGGCGGCTTCAGCCATATGGTCGGGATTGGAGCCAAAGAGCTGAATTCCTATTGGCCTTTCGGTCTCGTCGAAATTCATTAACGCCTTGGTTTTCTTGCCATTACGGATTAATCCTTCGGTGGATACCATTTCCGTTACACAGACATCCGCACCCCATTTTCGGGCAATCCTGCGAGTGATTGAATCTGTAACACCCGCCGCCGGAGCCAGCATAACCTGTTTATATATCTTAAAGTTTAGCCGCATGTTACCGAAAATAAAAGTAAATAGCTGGCAACGCAAGCTAAATTAAACCATTAATCGTTTAGCAAGGATAATTAAGTTATTGTGAGAAAAAAAACAATAATATTTCCCTGTAATTTATTAATTAAGGGGGAGTTATGCCCGAGATAATCGTCAAATTTCAAGACAAAATTATTGAAAAATTTATTACCGAAAAAAGGAGAGTAACGGTTGGTCGAACCCCGGATAATGATATTGCGCTCGACAATAGAGGGGTTTCGCGCCGTCATGCGATAATTGAGTTTAGCGATAAACAGGCGATTATTATGGATAATGAATCGCTGAACGGCACTTTTGTTAATTCGCGTAAAATCACTGAGGAAGTTCTTAAGGACAATGATACCATAACCATCGGTAAATACAGCCTGATTTACAATCATGAAACAAGTAAAGATGACAATGTATTTGGCATGGATGGCACTATGGTTTTAAAAACCAAACACCAAAAAGAACTTCTTGAGAAAGATAAATTAGCAAAACAGTTGACAAGTGATGCAGGCTGCTCTATTCTTATGGGAGAGCATGGAACCGAACATGATAAGTATCCCTTATCGCCTGCCATAGTAACAATTGGCAGTTCCAAGCTCGCTAACATTAAAGCCAAAGGCTGGTTCGTTTCCGGTGTTCAGGCCAAGGTTGTTCAGGATGGAACAGATTATTGGGTGGTGAACTTGGGAAGAAAAGGAAAAACTCTTGTTAATGGCGAGATTGTGGATCGTTATATGTTAAAAAACGATGATCTTGTCCAAATAGGCAAAACTTTGTTCCGTTTTATAGAGAATAGAGATTAATGAGACTTGCGTTTTTTTCAGATGTTCATGCCAATTTAGCAGCTTTAAATGCTGTAATTCTCGATTTTCGCGCCGAGAAAATCGATAGGATATTCTTCTTAGGCGATGCGGTCGGTTATGGTCCCAATCCCAATGAGTGCGTCGAGCTTATTGATGAAATAGCAGAAATAAAGCTGATGGGCAACCATGATTATGCTGCCTTAGGCCTGATGAAAACCGATTATTTTAATCAATATGCCGCAGAATCGATGAGTTGGACAAAGGATTCAATAAGCCAGAAAGCTATTGAAATACTTAGTGATTTCGAGATTACCAGCGAGGTCGATAATTTCATGCTTGTTCACGCCTCGCCAAAAGAACCGGACCAATGGCATTATATTCTTGATATGGATGATGTTGTTGAAAACTTTGAGTATTTCAAAAATCAAATATGCCTTATCGGACATACTCATCGACCATATATTGTTACTCGAGATGAGGAGGGGAGCTGCAGTATTTCACAGAAAGAACAAGAAAATATATGTGATAACAAGCGATATCTAATTAATATCGGTTCGGTCGGTCAGCCTCGCGATAGCGACCCTAGAAGCTGTTATTTAATATGCGATACAGAAAAAAAAATAGTGAGGCTTAAAAGAATCGCTTACAATTTAAACGAAACGCAAAAGCAAATGTCCAAAGCGGGCTTGCCGGAATATCTAATTGAAAGACTTGCCGTTGGACGCTAATATTGGAACTTGAGAAACCATGAAATATCGTTTAATTATTTTTATTGGGGTGTTAGTAGTGATGATTTTGGCGGCAGGCTTACTTTTTTCAAATGATGAAAAAACAGCAACTGCCTCAAAAAACAGCAGCATAAGCTATCAAACCGAATAATTAATAGCAAGCGGCTGACTCCCGCGCAAGCATATACCCCCTCAGCGGAAGTATCCCGATTAATTTTTTATTGCCATAGTCAAGAAATAATCCATTCGGAACACTCCCGCATTTTATTAAGACTATTTCAAAAGAACCATCTGTTTTGTTGCGCTTTTTCCTCCTGTACGGATTTTATAGTAATATATGCCGGAAGCAGCGCCATCGGCATTCCAGATTGCCTCATAACAGCCTGCTGGCTGAGATTCATCGACCAAAGTTTCGACATGCCTGCCGAAGATGTCATAGATGGCAAGCTGCACTTGCGACGGTTTTAGCAAACTGTAATTGATTACTGTTCGCGAGTTGAATGGATTGGGATAGTTCTGGCTGAGACTGAAATTCATCGGATGGTTATCGTCTTCGTCTATGCCCGGAATATACGGTTTTAAGCATGTTAGATACATTACCGGGTTTTCAGTTGGAGTTCCCTCTGTTTGGGGGATTCCGCCGGCATCTTTATCGTTTATATACAGGATATGCAGAGAATCATCGACAACATCGGCTAACGTTGACCAGTGGTCGCTGTCGCATTCGCCAGGGATACAACCGTTCGATGGTGAGTTAGTTAGATTTTGTGGTCCATACCAAGCGCCATTATATTTATAGACCAAATATATCTCGCCATTAGCGAAACCGCCGGCAGAAACATCGGAAGTATCGAAATAGGTGAATGTGCAAAACAGGCTGTCGCTTCCGCTAACGCCAAGATTCATCTTGCTTATAGGACGGTTAAAAACGCCTTCGATGTTTTCTATCGTCCATAATGAATCCGGATGGTGCATGATTTCTTCGATTTCACCTGATTCCTCATCCCAATGCTTAAGATTGGTGCGAAAATAAACATAGTTAAGCGAACACCCCTGGTCTGTCCAGACTATATGGATATTGTCATTGTAGTCGAAGATGATATCAAGATCGGTATAAGCAAACAATGAATCATCGTCATCGGCATAGTTGGTGATATTATTTCTGCCGTAACGAAAATTCCATAAGGTGCCATCATCAGAAACAACATAGTAAATATCATTGCGCCACTGGGTTGTAGTATCAGTAGTTCTTGAATAGGCTAATGCCACTCTATCGGAAACAGGTGAAGCGTCAATAACGCTGCTGGTAACCATAACAGTATCGACAAACTGCAGTGTTCCCCAGCTTGTGCCGTCATCGGTTGAATTGCAGTACGCCATTCGCGAAAGACGGCGGTCGGTATATTCTGTCATAACAACATGAATATTATCGCTGCGGTCAACGCACACATAAGGCCAATAACACCTGCCGGGGCTGTCCTGAGTTTGCGGGAACAGTTCATCCGGCGGGTTATAGTGTTCGAAGAGTCCCATTCCGGGCATTTGATTATCGACAGATACGGTAACATAAGTCGGAGCGGTTCCGCCTGAGGAATGGTATGTAAAACAACCGCGGCTGTTGTAGATAATATCCAAATTAGTGTAGCCAGCGCCGGCATCACAGTTAACCTGTCCATCGATAGCATTCGGATTCAGGTTGCCGTCAGCATCCATCCAATTGTGATAAACATGGCGGGGCAAATTCGGCCAATCAGACATATACATCCAGTTAAAATACTTGGAGCCATCACTGCAAATAGCCACACGATTGCCGGTTGAGCCATTCGTCTGATAATCGTAATAAGTTGTGCCAACAATAATGCCCGGAGAATCAAGAATCGCTCCGGGTTGATATGGTACAGCATTGCCATCCGGAAGCGGTTCCTGACCGGTTAGGGCTTTAATGCTTTTCATAGGCGCAATATTTGAAAACTCGGCTGCAAAACAGCTGCCGCATATAAATACTGCTATTATCAGCGCCGCTAAAATAACTTTCATAATTCCCTCCTTTTGAAGGTGATAATTGTTTTACGTTTAACCCTCTGTAAAACGCTTTAATTTCAGCTAATCCCTTAGTTGGGTCTCTAATTCATTATGAATTAGAGACCCGGAATATCCCCCTTTTTTATACTCCCTATAAACATGACCTGTAAAAATATGCTGTTTTTCCTCAAGCTTAACACAATACCCCCTTATGCAATTTTTAATTGCTGTTTTAAAAACCGCTAATGTTTTTGCTTATTAGCAATTTCATTTTCTCCCTTTATGGTTATTATTACTGTATCCAATAAAGCTTAAAAATTAACAGTTGATATGCAAATCAATAGAACATTTTAATGAAATGTTTTGCTATCCGAATAAAAAATCTTATAAAAGTGCGGCCTGATTTACCATATAGAATCAATTGCTCGCTTTATGGCTTTATATATTTCTCTTACCGTATAAAGATTCCCCATAACCGGGTCATTTATTATAACCGTCCCTTTATAAGATAAAGCGCCCGTATAATATATTTTCCGAGCGGCAGATGGGAATTTATCAATAATAGTCTGGCGGTTATATCTATCAAAAACCAGAATTATATCAGCTTTGTCAACCATCTCTTGCGTGATAATGCTTGAACGATGTTCCGACATATCAGCCCCAAGTTCCAAGGCAATATCCACCGCTCTTTCATGACATCGCCGCTTATCCCGCGGAAAATAACCGGTAGAATTAATCATCACCGAATTGGGAAAAACAGTTTTAGCATAATAATGAGCAAAAGGGCTTCTATATATATTGCCGTAACACACAAATAAAACGCTTTTTGCTTTATATATCATGCGGCGAGCTTTATATGAACGATACCATCGCCATGGCATATAGTCTATCAATGCCGAGCGAAT
The DNA here is from genome assembly GCA_021159005.1 of Candidatus Zixiibacteriota bacterium. Classification (NCBI taxonomy): domain Bacteria; kingdom Pseudomonadati; phylum Candidatus Zixiibacteriota; species Candidatus Zixiibacteriota bacterium. Next base: position 13,202 of record JAGGSN010000119.1, read on the forward strand.
TATTTTTGCCGCAACGATGATTAACCGTCCCAGCTCACGCATGCCGGGCATCGGGTCATCGATGACCCAGGTATCGTTTCTTTCACGCAATGATAAAACATTAAATATCTCGGCAAATACTCGATAATTTGGCAGAGTATTTTTCGATGGGTCGGATTTATTTGCGGTGATGTTTTGCACTATCCATTCAAAATCCCTGATGGTGTTCCGGCAATATAGATTTGTTTTGAATGACTGGTTAAAATCCGATTTATTTTCAACCCTCATCTGATATAAGAAGCGGGGGAAATCAGCGCCGGCTGCAGCGGCTAATGGCAATGAACCCCAGAACCTGCCATTGATTTCTAAGAATATCCATTTGCCGGTTTTAAAATTGTATTTGAATTCAGCCATACCAACACCGGTATAATCCATTTCCTTTATAAGTTTCTTAGATGCTTCCAATAGTTCCGGGTGAGGCGATGCGCTCTTACGGTAGGAACTGCCTCCGCCCATAAGGGGTTCATGTATTCTGATATGCTCAAACGCAAACAGAATCTTTCCCTGACTTGCTATAAACTCAATCCCTACGCCGGTGCCTATAAAATTTTCTTGCGCTAAAACATCCCCGTAATAAAGCAGATGATTTAAAATAGTCTTCAGTTCATCTCGACTGTATGCTTTATATACATAAAGCTTCTTTTGCAGGTTTTTAAGACCAAACGAAGCGGTTGGTTTGAGAACAACCGGAAATTTGAATTCATCAATGATGGCATCTATTTGCGAGAGGTCTTTTACTTTTCGCTCATTAGGGATGCATATATTAAGCATCTTTGCCAGTTCGCCGGTTTTGATTTTATTGAAAGCAATATCATAAGCTTTCTTATTCAGAAGATATACGCCGGGATATTTCTCGAATTCCTGGCGATGCTCCTCAAGAGGCTTGGAAGCTTGCTCATTAACGGGCACTACCAGGTCATATTTTTCCTTTTCAATCAGGGTTGTTAATTCGGTTTTCCAAGCATCATCATCAGGAGAATATGATGGTATATCATGTGCCTTTGATACATATCGTGAATGTAAGGCGGCATCGCTCGCTTGATACCAGCCGATATGCACCTGCAAGTTGTACCGCCCCAGCGAGCGAATTATAGTTAAACAGCTTCTATAGTTCTTAAAATCAGCGCCAAGAACCAGAACCTTGCCGGTATGTTTTGAATTAGTCAATTATTTTCCTATTTTAGATATTCTAAAACATACTATGCTTCATTATCGATATAGTATTGGTATAGTTCTTCCATAGTCATTATTGCATGATTGTTGGTTTTTATGTATTCAATCATATCTTTTAGAAATTGTCTTGGTCCGGGATTAACGCAGATATTTTCAGTGATTTCGTTTTTACTCATATTAATCCATCTATCCGGCGGGAATTTTACTTTTAATTGCGCCCAATATTCGGATGTTGTAACATTAAGAGCGGTAATCATCGCATGAATGCTGATAATCTTAATGCCCGGATAGCCGAATAATTCGGCATACTTGCCAAAATCCCAGCTTCGACGCCATTCAAAATGAGTGCCATCTTCATAAAAAACAGGAAATCGTATCAGTCCAGATTCATGTTTGATAGGCATAATCCCCTGCTGAAGATTTGTTATCATGTTAGAATCATACAATATGCCTCTTTCAGCTAAGGCGTGAGTAACAGGCGTAGCATCAAAACAGCGATGAGAACGGAAGCATCTTGCCTGAGGAGCAAATTTCATAACAGTATCGATAACCTTTTTGAATGAATTCCCATGACTGCTTTCGGGTAAAAAATTCGGATGAATGCCGACATCAATTTTCTTTTCTTTATACCATTTGTTAATCAAAGAACTTTCATGAGTCGCAAAGTAGGTTGCATGAATATCGTATAAATCGAAAATTTCCTGCAAGTTTGTCAATGCCGCCTCGCTGGCCCAATCCATATCGGAGGTGAAACAAAATACCGGTTTGAGATTATAAATCGGCGGTTCTTTTTTATTAATTATATTCATCTTATTATGTAGGCATATATAAATAGTACTTCCGTTATTATCAAGAGAAATTATAGCCGTTCATGCAAAATGCAGATGCAATAATTGCTTAGATTGTTCATATAGCGAAACCCTGATGGATTTAGGCCGTATATTAAACTACATGTATAATATACTATCTGAAGATACGGGAGTTTATCAATAATGAAAGCTGGACAAAATAATATATCCGGAATTTTAACGTTTCATGAGAAAGTAATAGACATAATCAAAAGGATACCGTGCGGCAAAGTTGCCGCATATGGACAGATTGCCGCTTTTGCAGGTAATCCGCGCGCCGCCCGTCAGGTTGCGCGAACACTGCATTCATCCTCCCGAAAAGAAGGATTACCCTGGCACAGGGTTATTAATAGCAAAGGACACATCTCTTTAAAACCAAGCTATGGTTATGAAATTCAAAAAGAGCGATTGCAGAAAGAAGGGATAACATTTGATCTGCAGGATAATATTGACTTGAAGCGATACCTTTGGTCTCCGGGTTGATATCGGCAAAGCTGTATCAGCATGTTTCTATTCAAATAAAAAAGGCGGTTAGATTTTATTCTAACCGCCTCGTAAAAGCTAACAGCTTAATTAATTTCTTCTTGCTTTCTTCTTAGCCGCTTTCTTTTTCGGCGGCTTCCAGCCTTTGTGCAGATGACAGAATTTTGCCGGCGGTGTTGCCATCAGTTTGCACCTCTTGCCATCTTTTGTTATAGCAGCGCAACGCACTTTCTTCTTTGCAGCTTTCTTCTTTGCAGCTTTCTTCTTTGCAGCTTTCTTCCTTGCTGGCATATTAGACTCTCCTTCCTTAAATGTGGTTATCAATCATCTATCTATTATTTTTTACTTCAAACGATGATATATGTCAACATAAAATGTTCATTTTTTTAACTTTTTATTAATTAATTAAATATTTTTTCTTATGCGTGTTAATGTTTATCGGATGTTCTTAACTATTAATTATTAATTACTGTAAGCTATGCAACTTTTATTTGCTTAATATGAAGAGTATGCTTACATTCATTCATCAAAAAAAGCTTAAGGAGATAGTATGACAGAGAAGATGAAAAAGAATTTAAATGAACTAACGCGATTGGTAAAAGAGATTAGCCTGCTTGGTTCATGTCAGGCTGTTTTAGTTTGGGATGAACGCACCTATATGCCAAAAAAGGGAGCTGAAAATCGCTCTGAACAATCAGCTTTAATTGCTGGCATGTGCCATGAAAAATTCGTCTCACCGAGAATAGGCGAACTGTTGGCTGAAATTGCAGGCAGCGGCGAATTGGATGACCCGTTGTCATCGGATGCTGTGAATGTTAGAGAATTACAGCGGTCTTACGATAAGAAGATAAAAATCCCAAAGACGCTTGTTGAGGAATTATCAAAAACAACCACATTGGCCGAACATGCCTGGGTTGAAGCCCGTCAGAAATCAGACTTCAGCATGTTTTCACCCTGGCTGACTAAGGTAATTAATTTGAAGCATAAGGAAGCGGAAGCGGTAGGTTATAATAAAGAACCGTATGATGCGCTCTTGGATGATTACGAACCGGGTGAATCGACAGAGAATCTGAGGGAAGTATTCGATAAGCTGCGTTCCGATTTGGTCGAGCTTGTTGGAGCAATTGCCAGTTCCGGCAAAAAACCGGATATATCAATAATCGAACGCGACTACGCAGTCGACAAACAGGAGATATTCAACAAAGCGGCGGCGGCGGCTATCGGCTATGATTTTGATGGCGGCCGACTGGATATTACCACTCATCCGTTTTGCATCGGCATAGGCCCCGGGGATGTTCGTATAACCACGCGTTTTAATCCAAAACATATCGGGCAAGCGTTATTTGGTGTACTGCATGAGGCTGGCCATGGTATGTATGAACAGGGACTCGACCCAAAATATACCGGTTTGCCTATGGGCGAAGCTGTTTCGCTTGGCATTCATGAATCGCAATCCCGCATGTGGGAAAATATGGTTGGACGTTCGAAATCTTTCTGGGAATACTTTTTCCCCAGAGCGCGGCAGATTTATTGGGAATCGTTAAGCGATGTAAATCTGGACGATTTCTATTTTGCCATTAATGATGTCAAGCCATCCTTTATCAGAGTTGAAGCGGATGAGGCAACATACAACCTGCATATCCTGTTGAGATTTGAAATAGAACATGCCATATTTAGCGGCGAGGTCAAAACCGATGATATTCCAAGCATCTGGAATGAAAAATTTGCGCAGTATTTTGGCATAACGCCGCCGGATGATGCTCGCGGCTGTCTTCAGGATGTTCATTGGGGCGCCGGGTTAATTGGTTATTTCCCGACTTATACTCTCGGCAATCTGTATGCCGCGCAATTTTTCGCAAAAGCTAAAGAAGATTTAGGTGATCTCGATGATCAATTCGCCAGAGGCTCTTTCGAAGAATTATTAAACTGGTTAAGAAAAAATATACATAAGCAAGGGCAGCGTTATCACTCTAATGATTTAGTAATCAAAACAACGGGCAAGCAGCTTAGTCATGAGTATTTGATGAATTATCTGTGGGATAAATATAAGCCGTTGTATGGTATCTAACGTTGTTTATCATTACTGTCCGGTTTTTATCAGAGGTAAAAGGCTTGGCTTATAGAAAAACCGGACTATAATGAAATAGACTGCGTTTCTTTAAAGCGTTAGCGGGGGTTCGTAATGACAAACTTATATATTGCAGTATCGTATGCTGGAATTTATAAAGTGCAAAATAAAATGCCGGAGCACTAACTCCGGCATTTAGTATCTATTGTTATTTGCTGAAGACTATTTCAATAAAGTCATCATAACCGTTTTTACATGCTCATCGCTTTTTAATCTGACAAAATAAATTCCGGAGGCATTATCGCCGGCATCCCAGTTTACCGTATGCTCGCCGGCAGGCTGATAACCATTAAAAAGAACCGCCGTTTTTTGGCCTGTCAAATTGAATATCTCGACGGCAGCTTCACTTGGTTTGGTTAGATAATAACCGATTGATGCAGTCGCATTGAACGGATTGGGATAAACAGGATATAATTCTATATCATCAGGCAGCAAGGATATGGTCTCCTCAATTCCGGTAGCGTCAACATTCATAACTACCGGAATATAACTTTCTAAGTTATCAAAATCGTTAGTCAAAATTTCGATGGCTGCGTTATATATGCCGGCATCAAGTCCCTCCGCGCTGAAAACAACAGGGATATTTGAATTGCTTTCGGCTGGAACAGTTCCGGCGGCGGGTTCAATTGTTATCCAATCCAGCGCATTTGAATCGCCAATGTTAAAGCTGACAGCCATCGAGTCATGCACGTATGGAGAATTATAGGCAGCCTCCAAGCCGATTGCGGCATAATGATTCTCGATGCCGATTGAACAGCCATCCAAATCGTTATCGCTCATATCCGCATATTGGCAGGTGATTGTATTCGGCGCATTCAGGATTAGCTGGAACGTATGCTCGCCGCTGCCATTAGCAGTTCGAACATCCTGCCAGGTTATTATTGCGCTATCGACATTGTTGGTATAGAAATAAACCTCGCCGCCATATTCGAAAGTCAAGTCATCCCAGAATACAGCTATCAGATCATTAGGCACCATTTCATTGGGGATACTTAGATTGTCGGCATTAATCAGCCAGCCGCCCATAAAGGTCGCCCAGCCATTAGTGCAAATCCTTATCCGGTTGTATTCGCAATCATATAAATGGAAATCGAAACCAAGGTCTATCCAGCCTGAGTTGCCGTCATCATTATTATAAGGGAACTCAATTACCTGACCTATACTCGATATATCGACCCAATTAAATGCCGGTCCCGATGGTTCATCGCTGTTGAGACAGTAATAACCGAAATCATCCTGGCCCTCAGGCTGAACAGTTTCAATTATATATCGCAGATTCCCGTCGCCAAAGTTATTAAACTCCAAGTTGATTTCAGTTTGTTCTTCTATCTGTAAATCAATCTCGATAGAATCAGTATTGCATGAAAATTCAGGAGTTCCGGAGGGACCATAAACCGGCTTCTGAGTAAACTCTCCAATACCAGCCGCGCCGTATTTCATATAGAAAAATCCATCATCGCCGAATGTTTCCCCCCAACTGTTTTTAACAATCCAGGCGCCCTCGCCATCGCACATTTCATCATCCCAGCCAACTATCACGACAGCATGATTAAGCGGCTCAACATCAGCATGGTCATAACAGCCGCCTTGATAGCCATAAAAATCGTTATAGACCGTGAAAGTAGTCGATAACGGTCCCAACATAAGAGCGTTCTTGATTGCGTTAACATTATTCGGGACATTCTCAAAGCCGTCTTGAACAGCAATCGGAACACATTCTTCCTGTGTACAGGGCAGATTGTCATTAGCTCGGTACGGCATGCATGATTCATCCACCGCGCCGTAATCCATAAATACATGATAAGCGTCTTCCATCCAGCCGCCATTGCAGCCTGAACCGCCCCAGTTGCATACTAATGCTTGAAGCTCAGAAAAATCCGGCTCGATACCTTCGGCAATATAATACGCCGACTCGAAAGCGCCGGTAGCGGCAAAATCCCAGCATGAACCGCAAGCCCCCTGATCTTTAACAGGAGTTACCGCGCCAAACATACGCCAGTCGAAACATTCCTGTGTATTTAGAAGAAGCGGCGGCGGCATCTGGTTTATTTTGTCGAATCTTTCTTTTACATCATCCGGGATTTCAAGGCCAAGCCGAAGCTGTCTTTCATCCGAAGGCAAATCCATCATCGATGTCTTTCCGGCTGTCCAGTGAAGTCCGTTTTCGGCTATCATCCGTTGAATCTCCAATACTTCATCGGAAAACTCGGCATTAGCCGCAACTAACGGGTATAAGAGAAATGACAAACTAATCAGCGCTGCAAAAATGTTTTTCATTGTATCTCCCTGTATCTCACCATAAAGTAATTCCTTTAATACCATAATGTATTAAATCCGACATAAATGTCAATTGCAAAAATTCAGCCAAATTTGTAAACTATCAAAGGATTAGTGCAATTCAACATAATCTTTTGTCATGCTTATATTAAGAACTATCGGCAAAAGGAAAAAGTGTCTTCATTTATTTAGAATATTCATTATTAATTGCTGTATTTAATCACATGCGGGATTTAATCACACAAGAAGCATTAGTTTTATGATTAGTTAATTAGCCTGAATTATTCATAAACTTTTACTCGTCTATAAAGCAGAATGTTGACAAAGTAATATTGAGATTTATTTCAATACCATAGAAATAGTCGAGGCTTGAAAGCCCCGACTATTAGGCGGTTAGAGTTTTAGCAAAAATTTAATAGTCCCGACTTTCCAGTCGGGGCGGTCTTTGTCAACAGTCTGCCTCTTGTTTAGGGTGGTTGGCGTACGTCTTAATGCACCAATCTTTATTATTCCTTTCTTGAGAAGGGTCAGGCGGCAATGATATGGATGTTGGCCGCTCAATTTCTATTATTCCCCTCTCGAGAGGGGCCAGGATCGTGTTTTAACGTTAAATGCTCAACATAATTCCAAATAATTAACCTTGCTGCCAAGCAACGCTTAGTAAAAACAGTAATTTATTGTTTTGTCAAAACCTATCATTAAGAATATAAAATATATCACTACTGTCCGGCCTTTTGTCCGCCTTAGGCGGATGCTATAGTGATGTCATTCCCACACT
>JAGGSN010000120.1 GCA_021159005.1 Candidatus Zixiibacteriota bacterium
GCCAGACCGCTAAGATGAAGGAGAGGAGGCTGAGCCTGGCCCAGAACTTCTTCTTTATGTTCTCGATGATATATTCTTTTGTTATCCGCATTCAGGTCACCTGACCGAAATAATTTCGACGTAGTCTTTGATCTTTAGTATCTCACTCTCCTCAAGTTCCTCTTTGACGACGAAGTATTCTCTTGTCTCTCCAGTCTCTGTAATCTCTTGTCTTAGTTCTGCTATCCTCCACCTGAAGCTGTGGTCTGGCACGTCTGGGAACTTGTGCCTCTCTACCTCCTTCACATTTGCCTTGTATTCAACAATCCTAAACCCCACTCCTCATCCCCCCATCAAATTTGTCCAGCCTTAATCCCGATAAACCTCTTTCTGAGGAAGATATCTCTCCTCGTCACCCAGAAGTAACCAGCCACGTTCTGAACCCACTCTCCAGTTATTGTTGCGGAAGTCTTCTTTGTGTTGAACTCTATTATTCTGGTTACTGTGGAATTAGCAGGGACTGTTCCAACTTGAACCGAGCCGACTAGGGCGCCATCTTCGTATATCCTGTATTCCCCGACATCCTCCATGTCGAACGGGTTGGGGTTGTAGAACTCAATTGAGACTTTTACACCCGTTATTATTCCGTTCGCAGTGTAATAGTTAATTGTTGTTGAGAAGTCCTGATAAGTCCCTGTGTCCTGATATCTTGTTCCGGAGGTATTGCTGTAGGCTTGACTGTATGCGTCATCATAGATTATGTCGACGTATAATTGTGTCCCAACATCTGCTATGACCCCGAGCCCCAATGATCCAGCAAACCACCCGTTCTTGAACCTATCGCTATGGCTGCCAATATCAAATGCATTATCCTGGGTGGGGATTACTGAGTTATTAAATGTTACATCGCTAACAGAGTGAGTATGGCTTTCAGGCGGGAAAGTGCTCGGCTTGTCCGGAATATTGTCCCAGAACGGTGTGCTCCAGAAGTCTGAAATCTTGCTCCTGGGCAGGCTCGGGATCCTATCTACACTGAGAGTGCCTGACGTGATCTGGGACGCATCTAAGCTTAGCTCGTCTGCCCCACCCTTAGCATGTGATGAAGCGTGGGCTTCTGGGGGGAATACCGAGGGCTTGTCTGGAATGTTGTCCCAGAACGGCGAGCTAAAGAGGTCTTTGATCCAGCTCCTACTGAACGCTGATGCAGCGCCAAACCGCTTTAGCTCATCATCCCAGATTACGAACCACTTCCCCACTTCTCATCACCTTACATTTCACTAGTCCAGTCTGGCAGAGAGGAAACAACTATGTCTGAAATGTCATGAACGTGTGGTTCTGGTGGGAATTGGCTCGGCTTGTCGGGTATGTTGTCCCAGAAGGGTGCTGAGAAGAAATCAGTGATCTTGCTTCTCGATAGATTTGGAATTCTTGCCACGTCGAGGACACCAGATATGATCTTACTGGCATCTATCCCTGCGATCTGTAGTTGACCGTTACTGACGGTGAACTCCGACCCGAGGCTGCTAAACGGCTTGTCTGGGATATTGTCCCAGAATGGAGTGTCAAAGAGGTCTGAAATCTTACTTCTTGGTAGACTGGGCATTCTTGCTAGATCTAGCACTCCGCTAGTTATCTTGCTCGCATCAATTCCCGCTATCTCCAGCTTTCCGTTACTCACAGCGAACTCTGATCCGAGGCTGCTGAACGGCTTATCTGGAATGTTGTCCCAGAACGGAGAGCTGAATAGATCCCTGATCCAATGTCTTCTGAAGCTTGATGCTGCACCTAATAGTTTTGTTTCATCATCCCATATCACGAACCACTTCCCCACTTCTCACCACCTCACATTTCGTTTGTGAAATCGGGCAAAGATGTGAGTGTGATACCTCCAACATTTATTATCCTATAACCGCCCATATCGAAGTCTGAGTCGGGAATTATTTGAGTAATGCTGAGTGCCAGCTCATCTATCCCACCTTTAGCGTGTTGAGATGCGTGTAGTCTCGCGGCATAGATAGTGTCGAGGATCTCTTTCGCGATCGGGGTTGCAAGCCTGCTCCTTACCGCGCCCTGGTAGTAGAGCCTGACAGTCGTGCTTGGGCCCGATGAGAGGTAGCGTGCATAGACCTTCAAAACGAGCCTGCTACCCTCACTCAGCTCATAATCGTGAGCAAGGATAAGGCTGACCACAACGTTCCTTCTATCAGTAACCAGGTCGCTTAGGGAGGACTCCGCGATAAGGGTCTCGCTTCCTCCGGAGTCTCTCTCATACAGCCTGAAGAATAACCTCACGTCAATATTTCCGCTAATTCTTTCGGCCTGGAAGTGCAGGGTATAGACACCGAGCCTCAGTACGGGGATTGAACCGGCCGGGGCGATCCACGCCTCTATCTCATAATCCCCGGCACTGTTCTGCGAAGTCTCGACGTAAGCCTCCGAAAGTTCTGGCGGTGTGATTGACATCTGCTTGTATGCCGGGACTTCCGTGTCCGCCTCGTCCAAGAG
>JAGGSN010000121.1 GCA_021159005.1 Candidatus Zixiibacteriota bacterium
CTGATAAGAACACTTAAACGAGGTATATAAATATGAAACAAATAATATTGATAATCGGAATACTGCTAATGATTAGTAGTGTAAATGCAAATGAAATAATTACTATAGATTGTGATTCATGCACAACTAATAAAACTATTAATATTAATACTACATGTATTATATGTAATACTAATAGAAGTGTAGAGATTGCGATAAACAATGGAATGAATTTGATTGGAATACCATTATATCCAACTGATCCAACGCTTGATGCGGTGTTTGGAGATGATCCGGTAACTGATGACACCGTGTACAGGTACATCAATGGTGTCGGATACAAAGCTGCTCAGTACTGGGAAGGATACGGCTGGTATGGAGACGTGAGCTATATTGAACCCATAGAACCGGGGGTAGGATATAAATATGAGCGTAATGGCGCAGACTACACGCTTACAGTCAATGGCACATATTTACCAAACAATGGATATAATAATAGTAAATGTATTTCTTTTAAGCAAAAAATGATAAATAAAACAATAAATCTCACAACATCTTATGATGGGTTTGTTATAAAGCAAATGGACTCAAGTTATCCATTAGATTTTTCAAGTTCTTTTATTTCTATTGGAAAAATAAATGATATAATGACAGATAAAGCAAAAGGTTTTGCGGAGTTTGACATATCTACTATTCCTAAAAATGCTAATATAACTAATATTACATTTAGATATAATGGTAGAATACATAACATGGATTGTAATATATCTAATATGACAATTCAACCTTCAAACTCGTCTGGTGAAATTATATTTAATAATATAGGTAGCTATGAAGATTATTTTAATAATTCGGATTTTCCGGTTATAGGGACTAATCAATCAATTAATCTTGGATTATGTGCTATAAATGACCTGCAATTAGCAATAAATGAATCTAACTGGTTTTCTATTGGATTCTATACAGATAGTTCAATATCTCCACCTTCTATTATTAATGCATCAGAAAACATCGATGCTACGCCACCACCAACTCTGACAATAGAATATCAGGTACCCGCAGAACCCGATCGAGAGGAACTTAATATCATGTTTCATGAATATAATATGCATATTAATATTAT